>WRGA01000125.1 GCA_009787405.1 Candidatus Azobacteroides sp. | reverse complement strand
GCATTAAAAAACGCCTCCGGAGCGTCCCGTCGGCGTTTTAAGGGTGTAGCGAGAGGGGGGATTGAACCCCCGACCTCATGATTATGAATCATGCGCTCTAACCATCTGAGCTATCTCGCCCTGCATTTGAGCGGGGCAAAGGTAATACATTTATATAAATTCACCAATAAAATAAATGCTTTTCCTGAAAAAAACGCAATAAGGCGAAGTAATACATTATTTTCTGTACATTTGTATAAATTTTTATCTATGACGAGCAAATATTTCAAGAAAAAAGATATCACATCCTCTCTTTATCCTTCCGGAGACCTCAAACGCAGCCTTTCCGCGAGCAATTTGATAACACTGGGAATCGGCGCCATCGTGGGAACGGGCATTTTCGTCATTACAGGACAAGCCGCCTCATTATATGCCGGCCCTGCGCTGACTTTTTCTTTTCTGATTTCGGCTTTCGGCTGTGTGATGGCCGGCTTATGCTACGCCGAATTTGCGGCGATGATGCCGGTGGCCGGGAGTGTTTATTCTTACAGTTATACCACAACAGGCGAAATGCCGGCTTGGTTTATCGGCTGGACGTTAATTCTCGAATACTTGTTTGCCTGCTCAAGCGTAGCCGTGGGATGGTCGGGCTACATGACCAGTCTGCTTGACGGCTGGAACATTCATCTGCCGACATCAATCGCACAAGCCGCCTTCGATCACGTCAATAACCGGTGGATCTGGACGGGAAGCCTCATCAATTTTCCGGCAGTATTTATCATTGCCGTTATTTCGGCCCTTCTGATCGGCGGTATCAAACAATCCGCACTCATCAACAATGTCATTGTTGTCATTAAAGTAGGAGTGATTTTGTTATTCATCGGATTCGGACTGTCTTTTATCGATACGGGAAATTGGCATCCGTACATTCCGCAAAATACCGGAAAATTCGGTGAATACGGATGGAGCGGAATTCTTCGGGGAGCCGGCGTCGTTTTTTATGCGTACCTCGGATTCGATGCATTATCAACTGCTGCGCAAGAAGCTCGTAATCCACAAAAAGACATGCCGAAAGGCATCTTGGTTTCACTGATCATTTGCGCCATTTTGTACGTTTCGGTAACCGCCGTGCTCACCGGCATCGTCAATTACAAAGAACTGAATGTACCCGCTCCCATCGCATTGGCCATCGACCGTACCGGAGAAGGATTGTCGTGGTTAAGCCCGTTCATCAAACTCGGAGCCATTGCCGGACTCAGTTCCGTCATTTTGGTCATGATGATGGGACAATCGCGAATTTATTACGCCATCTCCAAAGACGGGTTGCTGCCTAAAATTTTCTCGAAAGTGCATAAAAAGCATCGGGTACCTCAAAACGCCACTATATTTGCATGTGTCGTCACCGGTTTGTTTGCGGGATTGTTTCCGTTGCATGTTCTCAGCGAACTGGTTTCGATCGGCACCCTTTTAGCTTTCACCATTGTATGCATTTCCGTCATTATTTTGCGAAAAACCCGTCCCGATCTGGAGAGACCTTTTAAAACACCGCTTGTACCTCTGGTTCCCTTACTCGGCGCAGGCATCTGCTTTCTGCAAATGATTTCGCTGCCGTGGAGCACTTGGTTGCGGCTGATTGTTTGGACTGCGACGGGATTTGTCATCTACTTTACATATGGCATAAAACATTCGGTCGTTCAACGAAAAAACGAATAAGCTGACGGGAAAATGGAGCACGGTAAGCAAGAAGACGAGTCGGCGTTTAAAATATAATTCGGTTTTACGGCATACTTAATTGGCAATAAATTGCACAAATAGGACTTGATTTGAATTTTAACCGGTCTCTTATTTTCAATGCAAAAATAGACGGCCCGGAAAATGAACTTGTAAGATAAGAAATGTTATTAACCGAATACTTTGAATGTTATCATTTTCTATTCACTATACATTTTCCACCCGATCTACTCCGGTTGCCATTCCGTAAAAAAGCATTACCTTTGCGGGGCAAAAAAGCTGTTTGCATAAATCCCGGAGTATAAATTTTAAAATCGGATAAAATGAAAATTTCCCCCTATAAATTTGTTGCAGTATCGTATCAACTGTATGTCGGCGAAGGCGCAGAGCGTGATCTTATTGAAGAAACCGTACCTGATCAACCGATGACGTATATTTCCGGAACCGGATTGATGTTGGATGCCTTTGAAAAAAACTTATCGGGTTTGAGCGTCGGCGATTTGTTTGATTTTAAGATTCCTGCGGAAGAAGCTTACGGCAAATATGATGACGGCAAGGTGATCGATTTGCCGAAAGAATTGTTTGAAATCGACGGCGTGTTCGATGATGAAAAAGTATATGAAGATGCTGTGATTCCGATGATGGATTCCGACGGCGATCGTTTGACAGGCACGGTTGTATCCGTTGTCGATGATGTAGTGGTGATGGATTTTAATCATCCGTTAGCCGGCGAAGAACTCCATTTTTCAGGAAAAGTGGAAGTAGTACGCGATGCCGCCGAAGAAGAAATTCAATTTGCGTTGAATCCTCAAGGCGGAGGGTGCAATAATTGCAACGGAGGAAGTTGCGGCGACGGCTGTTCATACTGAAAAAATAAATGATAAAGAGTAAAAGGTAAAAGGCGGCAAACAGGTGTTCAACCCTTTTACCTTTTCCTTTTTTATGGTTAATTAAATTGTTATTAGTATCTTTGCAGGCTGAATTTATGGGTAGGATTGTTTCGATCGATTACGGAAAAAAACGAACCGGCATTGCGGCGACCGATGTGTTGCGAATCACCGCAAACGGAGTGACAACCGTTCCCACATCCGAATTATCAGACTTTTTGAAAAGATATGTCGAAAAAGAACCGGTTGATTTGTTTATTGTGGGTTATCCGCGTCAAATGAATTTTCAACCTTCGGAAAATGCGCGGTTGATTGAACCATTTGTCCATAAATTGAAAGAAATGTTTCCCCTTATTCCAGTAGAATATGTAGATGAACGGTTTACCTCGAAATTGGCGCATCAAGCAATTTTGGAAGGGGGAGTGAAAAAGAAAAAACGTCAAGATAAGGCTTTGGTGGATGAAGTGAGCGCTGTCATTATTTTACAGACTTATCTGGAAAGCAGCCGTTTTCAGAAATGAATATTTGACGAGTAAATTGAAAATTTAAACTGAATAATGATATTGCCTGTATATCTATATGGTCATCCTGTTTTAAGAAAAGTAGCCGAGGATATTGATTCGGATTATCCCGGGTTATCCGCACTGATCAAAAATATGTATGAAACCATGTATAATGCCGACGGTGTCGGATTGGCAGCTCCGCAAACCGGATTGAGTATCCGGGTGTTGGTGATCGATTTGGATGCGCTTTCCGAAAATATACCGGAAGTGAAGGGATTTAAAAAGATCTTTATTAATGCCCATGTTATCGAATTATCGGGCGAAGAGGTTATCCGGGAAGAAGGATGTTTGAGTTTACCCGGGATCCATGAAAATGTAAAACGTTCTTCTCGTGTCCGGTTGAAATATATGGATGAAAATTTTGTTCCGTACGAAGAAGTGTTTGAAGGGTACAAGTCCCGAGTCATTCAGCATGAAATGGATCATTTGGACGGAAAACTTTTCATTGATCGTATTTCTCCGATCAGAAAACAAATGATTAAAGGAAAATTGAATAATTTAATAGCCGGTAAGATCAATTGTGATTATCGGACTAAAAGTGTAAAATAACCGATGAAGCCGAAATCCGGAGATTGAACAGTCAATCCGGGGTTTCGGCTTCATTGTCGGAATGTTTTTGATACTTTTTTAATTTCTATACATATAAATAAACACTGACAAAAACTATGACTTCTTTAAAGAAAAATATTCTTGCTTTGCGCGAGAAAAAGGTCATCGTCGAATTAGGCGGAGGTGAAGAGGCCATCGAAAAACAGGTGGCAATGGGTAAACTTACGGCCCGCCAACGGATCGTTCAATTGCTCGATAAAGATTCTTTCCATGAATATGATTTGTTTGTGGAACATGGGGTACGCGATTTCGGAATGGATAAAAAGGTTTTGTACGGAGACGGTGTGATTACCGGAACCGGAACCATTTTCGGAGCGCCGGTGTGTATTTACGCTCAGGATTTTACCGTTGCGGGTGGCTCTTTGGGGTTGATGCATGCCCGTAAAATTACCAAAATCATGGATCATGCCCTGAAAATGAAAATGCCGATCATCGGGATTAACGATTCGGGCGGGGCACGTATTCAGGAAGGAGTCAGTGCATTGGCCGGATATGGTGAGATTTTTTATCGCAATACCATTGCTTCGGGGGTTATTCCTCAGATTTCGGTTATTTTGGGCCCTTGCGCCGGCGGTGCGGTTTATTCTCCCGCGTTGACCGATTTTGTTTTTGTGGTGGAAAATATTTCGAAAATGTTCATCACCGGTCCGAATGTGATTAAAACCGTTTTGGGAGAAGATATTTCGATGGAAGATTTGGGCGGCGCCCGCGTACATGCCGAAATTACCGGTAATGCTCATTTTTATGCTCAAAGCGAGGCCGAATGTTTCGAACAGATCAAAAAACTGATTTCGTTCATTCCTTGTAACAATACGCAAAAGGCCAAAAAAATTGAACCGAAAAAACCGACTTTCAAGAAAAAAATCGACGATATTATTCCTTCCGAAGCAAAAGAACCGTATGATGTACGTGATGTTATTCGGGCCGTTGTCGATAATTCAGACTTTTTTGAAGTACAGGAGTTGTTTGCCGCCAATATTATCATCGGTTTCGGACGAATGAACGGCGAGACCGTGGGCTTAGTCGCCAATCAACCGATGGTGCTGGCCGGAGTGTTGGATTGCGACAGTTCGGATAAAGCCGCCCGTTTCATTCGTTTTTGCGATTCGTTTAACATTCCGATCATTACGTTCGAAGATATGCCCGGATATTTGCCCGGAGTGGATCAGGAACATGCGGGGGTGATTCGTCACGGAGCAAAAGTATTGTATGCTTATTCCGAAGCAACCGTTCCCAAAATCACCGTTATCTTGCGTAAAGCTTATGGCGGCGGATATATTGCCATGAATTCCCGTCATTTGGGCGCCGACTTTATGTTTGCCTGGCCTTCGGCGGAAATTGCCGTCATGGGACCGGAAGGCGCCGCCAATATCATTTTCCGTAAAGAAATCATGGAGGCGGAAGATCCGAATAAGGTGCGTCAGGAAAAAGTGAAAGAATACATCGAGAAATTTGCGAATCCGTATGTAGCCGCATCCAAAGGATATATCGATTCCGTGATTGAACCTTCGGAAACACGCAATTTGTTGCTTCATGCATTGGATGTGTCCAAAAACAAGGAAGAAACACGTCCGGAGAAAAAGCACGGTATTCCTCCGTTTTAATCTTTTGTTGTATCTAAATATTATGTTGTATCTTTAAAAACATTGAATCAGGATGGATAAACAAAATGAAAATCAAAACGGGAATCAGGAATTTGTCGATTTTATCGTCACCGCCCGAAAATACAAAACAAAATTGACCAATAAATATTTGGCAAGGCAAAAATGGGAGCAGTTCAATCCCGGATATGTAAAATCTTTTTTGCCGGGTACAGTGATCAAATTGAAGGTTAAGCCGAAACAAAAAGTAAAAGAAGGCGAATTATTGATGATTCATGACGCCATGAAAATGTTGAATCGTGTGGTATCTCCAATTACGGGAGTTGTGAAAGCAATTCATGTAACAGAAGGACAAAAAATTCCCAAGAATTTTTTAATGATAGAAATAGAACCTAAATAAAAAAATATGTCAAAAGTAGCGTTAATCACGGGAGTAACAGGACAAGACGGTGCGTATCTGACCGAATATTTGTTGAAAAAAGACTATGTTGTCCATGGATTGAAACGTCGTTCTTCGTCGTTTAATACCGATCGTATCGACCATTTGTATCAAGATCCTCATACGGAAAATCGTAATTTGATTTTGCATTACGGGGATTTGACCGATTCTTTGAATATTACAAGAATCATTCAGGAAACTCAACCGGATGAAATTTATAACCTGGCAGCCATGAGCCATGTAAAGGTCAGTTTCGATACGCCCGAATATACCGCCAATGCCGACGGGATCGGTACATTGCGTATTCTGGAAGCTGTACGGTTATTGGGATTGAGCGGCAAGTCACGTATTTATCAGGCTTCTACGTCCGAACTTTACGGATTGGTGCAGGAGGTTCCTCAAAAGGAAACCACCCCGTTTTATCCGCGTAGTCCGTATGCTGTGGCAAAATTGTATGCTTACTGGATTACCGTAAATTATCGCGAAGCTTATAAAATGCATGCAAGCAACGGTATTTTGTTCAACCATGAGTCACCCGTTCGCGGGGAAACGTTTGTGACACGTAAAATTACCCGCGCCGTGAGCCGTATTATGCTCGGTATGCAAGAAAAAATATATCTCGGTAATTTGTCTGCCCGCAGAGACTGGGGACATGCCAAAGATTACGTGAAAGCAATGTATTTGATTCTGCAACAGGATGTTCCTTCCGATTATGTGATCGCTACCGGAATAACAACTGAAGTGCGCGATTTTGTGAAAATGGCCTTTGCCGAAGGCGGGGTGGAAATTGCGTTTAAAGGTGAAGGGGCGGATGAAAGGGGGTATATTGCTTCCATCGATGAAAAAGTGTTTAAGGAAAAAGTCGGAGGGGAATATTTGTCCGCCATGTCAACGAAAAAAGATAAAGTTGTGGTAGCTGTTGATCCTCAATATTTCAGACCGACGGAGGTTGAATTATTGATCGGAGATCCCACCAAATCGAAATCGGTTTTGGGATGGAACCCTGAATATGATTTGCCCGGATTGGTGACCGACATGATGACGGGTGACATCAAATTGATGAAAAGGGAATCTTATTTAAGGTCAGGAGGTTATCGAATAATGAATTATTTCGAATAAGATGAAAAAAAATGCAAAAATATATGTGGCAGGGCATATCGGAATGGTTGGTTCTGCCATTTGTCGTAACTTGCAAAGTCAAGGCTATACGAATTTGTTGACCCGTAATTATCCGGAACTGAACTTGATCGATCAGGAAAGTGTAACCCGATTTTTTGCGGACGAAAAACCCGAATATGTGGTTTTGGCTGCGGCGAAAGTCGGCGGTATTGTGGCGAATAATACGTATCGTGCTCAATTTATTTATGAAAATCTGATGATCCAGAATAATGTTATTCATGCGGCGTATCAAAACCGTGTGAAAAAATTGTTGTTTTTGGGTTCGTCTTGTATTTATCCCCGATTGGCTCCGCAACCCATCAAGGAGGAATATTTGTTGACGGGAGAATTGGAACCGACCAACGAACCGTATGCCATTGCCAAAATTGCGGGAATAAAGATGTGCGAAGCCTATCATGCCCAATACGGATGCAATTTTATATCGGTGATGCCTACGAATTTATACGGAAAGAACGATAATTATGATTTGGAAAAAAGTCATGTGCTTCCGGCATTGATTCGTAAGATGTATTTGGCCGAATGTTTACGGAAAAGCGATTGGAACGCCATTCGCGAAGATTTGGATAAAAGACCGGTGGAAGGTGTTTCCGGAAAAAATACGGATGTCGAAATAGGGAATATTTTGGCAAAATACGGTATTTCGAATAATACCGTCACCTTGTGGGGAACCGGTTCCCCGTTGCGCGAATTTTTGAATGTGGAAGATATGGCGGATGCTTGCGTATATTTGATGCAGACATACGATGCGCCGGATTCGAACATCCCCCATGTCAATATCGGTTGTGGCGAAGACTTGTCGATCAAAGAGTTGGCTTATCTGGTAAAAAAGATTGTGGGATTCGAAGGCGAGATCGTTTGGGATTCGACAAAACCCGATGGAACGCCGAGAAAATTGATGGACAGTTCCAAACTATATTCATTAGGCTGGACCCCTAAAATTTCATTGGAAGCGGGAATCACCAAAGTTTTTCAAAATTATTGTGCATAAAAATTGTACATTACAGGGTGACATAAGGGTATGCCCCTACGGTATTTTTGAAATTTGCTCGTTCCATTTTTTTAATATTTAATTTGCCATTTTAATTCGTAATTATTAATCGATGTTATAAAATTAGGGAGTGAAAACCACTGTCATAGATGCATATGCAGGTATTTGAATGTCGGATAAGAAAAAACCTGCATATGCGGTTATGGCATAAACTTTTTAAGCACAAAAAAAGCGTGTAACCACTTTTTGATTGGGTTACACGCTTTCATTCGTAGGATAGGAATAACCGGCTAAGTCATCTTATTTCGCCACTGCATCATATCGTAAAACATATATCTCGTTTGCAAGGATTCGGAAGGCGACTGCCGATAGGCTTCTTTTTCTTGTTTTTCAGTCGAAAAAACTACTGCAAAGTCATTTTTTTGATAAAATCCGAGTACGATAGGCTCATTATATGCGTCCACTAAAAGAAAACGGACAAAATCGGGAAAATTGATAAGACAAAAGTTCTTGATAGCTTCTATTAACTGCGAACCTACACCTTGTCCGCTAAATTTTGTTGCAACTCCTAAACGACCAATAAGAATGGCGGGATAAGATTTCAACGATTTTTCTTTTGGAACATATTCTTTTACCTTTTTGCGCCGACTGCCGGGCAAATCGGCGGTTTTGATGCTGCTTGCCGAATAGGAAAATGCACAGACAACAGCCCCTCCACTTTTATGACGGAAAAAGCATGTTTGAGACAGCATTTGACGCCTGTATTGGAGAGCATCGTGGTTGAAAAAATCATTCAAATCATCGTTGCCACAATCGAAATTCGAAATGCTCTGTTCTTCCGAAAGAACAATCATTTCGCAATCTCTTTCCAAATCAATCATTATAAAGATTGTTTTTGTTTAGCAAAAAAAGCCCGCCATCGACGCATGCTTTCCTGCGCTTCTTCTTTGCTTTTGCTTTCAGTTGCTTGCGCCCACCTTTTATAAAAGTCACGGGCTGCTTGCCCCTTTAACACAGGAGGCGATTTTATTTCTAATGCCATAATGTCCTTCGTTTTTTAATTTTAACTTCGTAAAGATACGAAAAATTCCGGGCAACTCAATATGCCGAAGAGCTTTTCGGGGCGAAAAACCGCTATCATAGACACATATGTCGTTTTTTGGATAAGTATGTCGCAAAAAATAATTTATATTTTAAACATCAAGTCGTAAAGACGCAAAGTTTAAATTCTTTGCGACTTTTTGTCTTTGCATTTTTGCGGTTGAAATAATTTAAATTAAATTCTGCCGGTTACTTATAATCTTGTAGCGTTCATCCGGGAAAACACAAAGGGATAAAGAACTTCTTCGTACCTTTGTGTTTTTGTTTTGTGCGAATCCCGGAAATACATTATGCAATAAATACTCCCGGTTCCGGATAATCGGTGCAGAAAATTTTAATTTGTAATTTGTCCAATCGTAAATTAACATGCGTTATTATTTGATAGCCGGCGAAGCATCCGGAGATTTGCATGCATCACGCTTGATGGCGGCATTGAAAGAGATCGACCGGAATGTCGATTTCCGTTTTTTCGGAGGTGATTTGATGGCGGCGCAAGGCGGTACCTTGGTGAACCATTACAAAGATACGGCGTTCATGGGTTTTATTCCTGTTTTGATGAATCTTCGGACGATTTTCAAGAACATGAGCCGGTGCAAAGAGGACATTAAAAAGTATATGCCCGACGTGGTTATTCTGATCGATTATCCCGGCTTCAATTTAAAAATGGCGAAGTATGTAAAGACCGTTTTGCATTTACCGGTACATTATTATATTTCTCCCAAAATATGGGCGTGGAAAGAATACCGCATTAAAAGCATTAAGAAATATGTGGATAACATGTTGTGTATTCTCCCGTTTGAAACGGATTTTTACAAAAAGCGTGATTATGTGGTTGATTATGTGGGAAATCCGACGGTTGACGAGATTGCGGAAAGGGAGTATAAAAATGAAACATTCGGGCATTATATTGCCGAAAACCGGTTGGCGGATAAACCGATTATTGCGTTGTTGCCCGGCAGCCGGAAACATGAAATTTCCAAGAATCTTCCCGTCATGTTGGAATCGGCCGGAAGTTTTGCCGGGTATCGGCCGGTCATTGCGGGAGCGCCGGGCATTGCTCCCGAATTTTATCAAACAGTGAAAGATATTCGGGATACTCCCGTTGTTTTCGGGCAAACGTACCGGCTGATTCAACAGGCGGATGCAGCTTTGGTGACATCCGGAACGGCCACGCTGGAAACAGCGTTGTTGAAAGTTCCCCAAGTTGTTTGTTATTATACAGGCGGCGGAAAATTGACTTATTTACTGCTCAGAGCAATTTTGCATGTCGAATTTATTTCTTTGGTGAATTTGATTGCGGGTCGGGAAGTGGTCAAGGAGCTTCCGGCACATCTGCTCACCACCGAAAATCTTCGCCGGGAACTTTCAAATATCATCGAAAATGAACCGTTCCGGAAAAAAATGCTCGATGGTTACGAGGAAGTGATCCGGAAACTCGGCCCTCCCGGTGCGGCGCGTAAAGCGGCACAAGTCATTTTTAATTCAATCAGGAATCGCGTATGAACATAAGCGAAACATCCATATTGTTGATTTATACGGGAGGAACCATCGGAATGGTCGAGAATCCGGAAACGGGAGTTCTCGAGACATTCAATTTTAATCAATTGGAAAAAAATGTACCTGAATTGAAGCGGTTCAATTATAAAATTTCGACCGTACAGTTTTCGCCGCCGTGCGATTCTTCCGAAATTACACCCGAAGACTGGTGCGAATTGGTCAGCATCATTTCTGATAATTATTACAAATACGACGGTTTTGTCGTCTTGCACGGAACGGATACCATGGCTTATACCGCGTCGGCATTGAGTTTTATGCTTGAAAATTTATCGAAACCGGTTATTTTTACGGGTTCTCAGCTGCCTATCGGAATGCTCCGGACAGACGGAAAGGAAAATCTGATGACCGCCCTTGAAATTGCCGCAGCCAAAGAAAACGGATTGCCGGTTGTTCCGGAAGTGTGCATCTTTTTCGAAAATCATTTGATGCGAGCCAACAGGACGACGAAAATAAATGCTGATTATTTCAATGCTTTTCGGTCGTTCAATTATCCGGTATTGGCCCGTGCCGGCATTCATATTCAGTACAATTCGGCATTGATTCGTCCGCCGGAAAGAAAACCGCTCAACCCACATTTTCTGCCGGATCGTCATGTCGTGGTGCTGAAACTGTTTCCCGGAATTACCCGGGAAACGGTGAAAGCCATACTCGACATTCCCGATTTAAAAGCGGTGGTCATGGAAACATTCGGATCGGGAAATGCTCCCACCAAAACCTGGTTTTTGAAGCTGTTGAAAAACGCCGTCAATCGGGGCATTGTGATCGTCAATGTGTCTCAATGTGCGTCCGGCAGTGTGGAAATGCAACGTTATGAAACAGGACAGCGGTTATCGGAAGCCGGTGTAGTCAGCGGATACGACAGCACGACGGAGGCTGCCGTAACCAAATTGATGTTTTTGCTGGGCCGCAATATGACTCCGATACAGGTGCGCCAATACATGGACTGTTCTTTGGTCGGTGAAATAACGATACCCGATAAAATAAAGAATTGAGCATTGATATTTAATTTTTAACTTGAAAAATGTACGTTTTTGAAAAAAATACCGTTTTTAGAAACATGCGGGTCTTAATATGCGCTGATTGTCGATTGAATTATTTATTTTTGCGAGTCAAAGTAAATTTAATTTAATAATAGAAGCTTGTGATAGAGTATATTAAGGGTGAAGTTGTTGAGCTTACTCCGGCCGGTGCGGTGATTGAGAACAGCGGCATCGGTTATTTTTTACATATTTCATTGAACACTTATACTGCCATTTCCGGAAAAAAAGAATGTAAATTATATGTCTATGAGGCTGTCAGAGAAGATGCGTTTACATTGTTCGGATTCGAAGGCAAACACGAACGGAATTTATTTATGCAGTTGATCAGTGTTTCGGGAGTGGGTGCAAGTACGGCACGGATGATTTTGTCGTCGCTTACGGTGAATGAAATTGAATCGGCCATTGTTTCCGAAAATTTGAATGTCTTGAAAGCCGTAAAAGGAATCGGCGCCAAAACAGCCCAGCGAATCATCGTTGATTTGAAAGATAAAGTCAATTGTCCGGACACCATCTCTTCCGATTTGCTGCTTTCCCAAAACAATCAAGTGGCGGAAGAAGCGTTGGCAGCCTTGGTGATGCTTGGTTTTACTCAGGCTTCCTCTCAAAAAGTAATTGCCAAAATATTGAAGGAGATGCCCCGGCTGACGGTGGAGCAAGTCATCAAAAATGCATTGAAAATATTATAAAAGAGTTCGGTTGTTGCTTTGAGAAAACAGAATCTATTCATATCGGTTATAATAGCGTGCATTTGCGGGATTATTTATTCTGCATTTGCAGGTACTCCGGCAATGTTTGGGGAAGCGGCTTTTATTCCCGCTCCCGGAGAATTACAACCGCCGCCTTCTCCTGCTCCCAAGGATACGGTGAAAATGCGTTATCCGGTGACCAAACCGACCATCGAGTCGTATGAAGATTTGAACCAAACGCATCCCGTCGATCTGGAAAATCCCGAAAATATAAAAACAGTCATCGAATATGATCCGGCGTCGGGAAATTACATCATGCGTACCAAAGTGGGGGATATGGAAGTCGGAACGCCGTTTATGCTTACTCCCGATGAATATCAGGAATACAGTTTGCGGGAGTCGATGCGCGATTATTGGCGCAGCCGTGATGAAGAGTCTTCTCCCGACGCGAGTAAAAAAAGAAAAACACCTTTTTCGATTACGGATATGTCATTCGAGTTGGGGCCGTTGGACAAACTGTTCGGGCCGGGTGGCGTACAAGTTAAAACACAGGGTTTTGCGGAAATATCGTTCGGATTTCAACACCGGAATTTGGATAATCCGACGGCTGCTCAAAAAAACAGGAGCCGCACGAATTTCAAATTTGACGAGGTCGTTCAAATGAATGTCAATGCCACCGTCGGCGATAAATTGAATTTCGGGATGAATTACAATACCGACGCCACATTTGATTTCGACCAACAACAAATCAAATTGAAATACGACGGGAAAGAGGATGAAATCATCAAGCATTTGGAAGCCGGAAATGTCAGCATGACCACCACCAACTCATTGGTGAAAGGCGGGGCGGCTTTGTTCGGAATCAAGGCCGATTTGCAATTCGGAAAATTGAAAGTCAGTGCATTGGCTTCTCAACAGCAGTCTCAATCGCAATCCGTAAAAATGGATCGCGGCGCCCAAATGACTCCGTATGAAATCAATGTCACCGACTACGACGAAAACCGGCACTTTTTTCTTTCCCAATTTTTTTATGCAAATTATGACAGTTGGATCAAGAAGCTTCCGAAAATTGAGTCGGGGATGCAGATTAAACGAATCGAGGTTTGGGTAACCAATAAACGCTCTAATTTTGATCAGCCGCGAAACATCGTGGCTTTTGCCGACTTGGCCGAACATGACAGTATTTCTAATTCGATATGGAGTCCTTCTATCGGATTCGGTTCGCAACCGGTAAATGAATCCAATGATTTATACGCAGCAATGGTCAATAATGCGGGGTTACGGGACATCAGTCAGGTAACACAAATCTTTACCTCTGTTTATCCGGATCAAATGGTTTCCGGCCGGGATTATGAAAAAATAGAAAATGCAAGGAAACTGACCGAATCGGAGTATACCATCAACAATCAGTTGGGATATATTTCGTTGAATGCCGCATTACAGCCTGATGAAGTACTTGCCGTAGCGTATGAATACACCTATGCCGGAAAAGTTTATCAAGTCGGTGAATTTTCGTCCGATAACATTGCTCCTCAAAACGCCCTTTTCTTGAAATTGGTGAAAAATACGAATTTATCCCCGTCTTTTCCTACGTGGAAGCTGATGATGAAAAACATTTACTCGTTGGGCGCTTATCAGATTCAAAAAGATCGTTTTGCGATGAACATCATGTATCAGAGCGATACCGCCGGCGTATACTTGAATTATATTCCTGAAACGGTCGACGGCAAAAAGAACACCTTATGGCTCCGCCTTGCCGGACTTGACCGGTTGGATACGCAACAAAATCCCAATCCTGACGGTTTTTTTGATTATGTGGAAGGATTTACCGTTATTTCTCAAAACGGACGTATTATTTTTCCGTCGACTCAACCATTCGGAAAAGGATTACGTAACGCAATCAATAATGACGCCATCGCCGATAAATATGTATTTCCGGAATTGTATGATTCGACAATGACGATTGCCAAACAAATTGCCGAACGAAATAAATTCAAACTTCAAGGAGAATACAAAGGGAGTTCGAGCAACGTGATTCAGTTGAACGGAACGAATATTCCGCGCGGGTCGGTGAGGGTTACCGCCGGAGGTGTGACACTGACGGAAGGAACCGACTATACCGTTAATTATGTGATGGGGGAAGTAACCATCATCAATCAGAGTATTTTAGGTTCCGGAACACCGATCAACGCGACGTATGAAAGCCAGTCGTTATTTAATCAGCAGCGTAAAACATTATTGGGATTGAACTTGAGTTACGATTTCTCGGAAGATTTCAGCATCGGCGGCACCATCATGAATTTGAGCGAAAAACCGTTGACCACGAAAGTGACGATGGGTGACGAGTCGGTGAACAATACGCTTTGGGGATTGAACATGTCTTACCGTACCAAATCGCAGACGTTGACCAATTGGATCGACAAATTGCCGTTTGTGGAGGCCACACAGCCTTCTCAAATCACATTTAACGCCGAATTTGCCCAATTGCTTCCCGGACATGCCGGCGGTATTGATTATTCATATATTGATGATTTTGAATCGACTCAAACCGGGTGGTCTTTGATGAGTCCTTACGAATGGAGCTTGGCTTCCACGCCGTCGTTGCGTTTCGGGAAAGATTATTTGTCGGACAGCATTCAATACGGGAAAAACCGGGCGTTGTTGGCATGGTACACCATCGATCAGATGTTTACCAACCGGAATTCTTCCATTACTCCTTCTCATATCAAAAATGATTTGAATCAATTATCGAATCATTATGTCAGAGAAGTTTTCCAATCGGAACTTTTCCCCGACAGACAGACGCTTTACAATGAAGCGACGACGATTCCCGTTTTCAATTTGGCCTATTATCCGAAAGAACGCGGGCCGTATAACTTGGATGCGACATCTGTCGATCCTCAAAGCGGATTCTTATTGTATCCCGAAACTCGTTGGGGCGGAATCATGCGGAAGATTTTATCTGCATATACCGACTTCGAGAAAAATAATTTTGAATACATCGAGTTTTGGCTGATGGATCCGTTTATTTACAAACCGGACTCCAAAGGCGGATATTTATTCTTCGATTTAGGAGATATTTCGGAAGATGTGTTGAAAGATGGAAAGAAATTTTACGAGAACGGAATTACGGCCGACACCGCCACTTTGGACAAATCCATCTGGGGATATGTTCCTAAACGTCAGGCGTTGGTTTATGCGTTTGATGCTCAAGCGGATATTAAAATACAGGATGTCGGACTCAACGGATTGTCAGCCGAAGAGGAAAAGACGTATCCCGTTTATGCACAATATTTACAGAATTTAAGGCAGAGACTTTCTCCGGCGGTTGTCGCTCAAATGGAACAAGATCCGTTTTCTCCGTTTAATTCCCCTTCGGGTGATTTGTACCACCACTATCGCGGCGCAGATTACGACCTGGATCAAAAAAACATTCTCGAACGCTATAAATGGTATAACGGAACCGAAGGAAATTCCGTCAATTTAAACGATAATTCGCTCGGTTGGTCTACAGCTGCCCGCACGGCTCCCGATTTTGAAGATATAAATGAAGATATGACCTTGAGCGAGTCCGAACGTTTTTATGAATATCGGGTCGGAATCAGTCCCGATTCGTTAGTGGTCGGAAAAAATTATGTTGTCGATAAACGGGACGCGACGGTTCGTTTGAGAAACGGACAAGAAGCAACGGTAAGCTGGTATCAGTTTAAAATTCCGGTTCAACAAAATAATGCCGGCCAACAAGGTACCATCAACGATTTTAAATCAATCCGTTTTATGCGGATGTTTATGACTCAATTTACCGATACGACCATATTGCGTTTCGGGACCTTTGAGTTTGTGCGCGGCGAATGGCGGAAATATGAACAGGATTTGAATAACCCGAACCTGAAACCGTCGACTACCGCATCGCTTTCCGTTTCTTCCGTGAATATCGAAGAAAACGGATCGAGAAGTCCGGTGAATTATATATTGCCTCCGGGTGTGTCGCGGATTTTGGATCCGAGCCAGCCGCAACTTCGGCAAAACAATGAACAAGCGTTGTCGCTTCGGCTCGAAAATTTGTCGGCCGGAGATGCGCGTGCGGTATATCGAAATACCGGGTTCGATATGCGTCAGTACAAGCGGTTGCAAATGTTTGCCCATGCCGAAAAATTTATCAATGAAACGACTCAACCTTTGACTGACGGGCAAGTGGCGGTATTTATCCGGATGGGATCCGATTATAAAAGCAACTATTATGAATATGAAGTTCCGTTGAATCTTACCCCTCCGCGTATTGATTATAATTCGGATATTCCTTCAGACCGGCTGGCTGTTTGGCCGAACGAAAATATGGTGGATATTTTCTTTGAAAAATTCACGGATCTCAAACTCGAACGGAATACCGAAAAGAGAAAAGCAGGATCCAAAGTAACCTTTTATACTCCTTATTATAAATATGATTCCGATAATCCGCGGAATAAAATAACGGTGATGGGAAATCCTTCCTTATCGGAAATAAAAACCATCATGATCGGAGTCCGTAACAATTCCAATAGCGCCAAATCAGTGGAAGTATGGGTAAACGAACTCCGGCTGACCGATTTTAATGAAAGCGGCGGTTGGGCGGCTAAAGGAAATTTAAATGTGATGCTGTCCGATTTGGGAAGCGTGAATTTGGGCGGACAAATCGAAACAACCGGATTCGGCGGGATAGAGGAAAGCGTAAGCGAAAGGCGGCTGGACGATTATCATATGTATAATATCGCCGCATCGTTGAACTTGGGTCGTTTCCTTCCGAAACAGGCCAAAATCTCGGCGCCGTTTTATTATTCGTATTCCGAACAGGTAAACAGTCCGAAATATAACCCGTTGGACGGCGATATTTTGTTGAAAGACGCCTTGGATGCCGCCGCCGATAAAACCGAAAAAGATTCCATCAAAGCTTTTGCGCAGCAGAAAGTCACCAACAGCAGCTTCAGTTTATCCGGCGTGAAAGTCGATATAAAAAGTAAAAATCCGATGCCTTACGATCCGTCCAACTTTTCGTTCGGATACTCGCAAAACATCAACAGACGGCAAGATCCGACCACGGCCTGGGAAACGACGAAAGATTACCGGCTGAACATGACATATGCGTATTCGTCGGCGGTGAAACCATTGGAACCTTTTGCGAAAAGCAAGAATAAGTCGCCGTTTTTCAAACCGATTCAGGCGATGAATTTTAATTATGTACCCAACAGTTTTGGCTTTGTTTCGGATATTACGCGCAATTATTACGAAATACAGCTTCGGGATATGAGTAATCCGGGAGGATCTTATGAAAATGTGCCGATTGCTTTCAGAGAGGAATTTTATTGGAACAGAGGATTTAATATCCGGTGGAATTTGAGCCGTTCTTTGCAATTTTCATTCGACAATACGACAAGGGCAAAGATTGAAACACCGAATGTGGTCGTGAACAAAGAACTTTATCCCGATGAATACCGGGAATGGAAAGATGCCGTTTGGCAAAGTATACGGGATATGGGAACTCCGTTGTCGTATGCACAGACGTTTGATGCGTCGTATTCGCTGCCTTTCGGGGTGATTCCGATATTGGACTGGATCAGCTCCACTGCCAAGTATAATGCACGATATACCTGGGACAAAGGCGCTTACATTGATGATGAAACCATTATGGGGAATACGATTGCCAATGAAATGACGTATCAGTTGGATGGTAATTTCAATTTGGAAGGACTTTACAATAAGTCTTCGTTTTTGAAAGAGGTAAACCGGAAGTTCAACTCTTCCTCCTCTCAACAGCGGACAACCAATAAAAATCAGCCGCCGAAACGTCCTCCCGTCAAGAAGAAATTCGATACACAGGTACAGTTGCTTAAAGATTCGGCGGTTGTCGTGACGCACAACCTGAATACGAAAAATATCCGGGTGAAAGCTTACCGGCAAGACAATACGGTTTATTCGTTGAAATATAAAAGATTAGACAATAAAACCATCCGGATTCAAAACCACGACAGTATTTCATTGAAAGTGAATATCGTCGAAGGGCCTGATCCCGGCGAATCATCCTGGTACAGAACCGCTCAGTATGCGGCCCGCGGATTGATGATGATCAGAAGATTTTCGCTCTCTTACAAGGAAACAAATTCGACCCAGATTCCCGGATTTTTGCCGGACATCGGCGATTGGACCGGACAGGGTAATTCGAACGGATCCGCTCCGGGTTGGAAATTTGCTTTCGGGCTTGTCGACGGATACGATTATATTCATGATGCGTACGGGAGAGGTTGGTTGTCGACGGATTCGACCAATATCAATCCTGCCGTGACCAATGTCAATAAAGATTTTTCGGCGACGGCTTTGATCGAACCGGTCAGAGGATTGAAAATCGATTTGAATGCCCGCTGGAATGACAGTAAATATACCCAAGTGCAGTACATGTATGACGGGATGCCGGAATCCAAAGGCGGAAATTTCACGATGACGACCATTGCCTTGAAGTCTGCATTCCGGATGCCGAAAAGGGAAGAAGGATTTGAAACCAAGGCTTTCAGACAATTTTTGGTCAATCGGGATATTATTGCCGACCGGCTTCAAGCCATCTATAATTCAGGTATTGCTTATCCGACCGGATTTCCCGGGTACAGCGGAAATCCGTACAGTGAAGCAACCGGAAAAATCGACAGAAATTCACCTGAAGTGTTGATTCCAGCCTTTTTATCGGCCTATGCCACAGGCGATCCGAATACGATTAAGCTGACGGCTTTTCCTTCGTTGGCGAGTATGTTGCCGAACTGGCGGATCAGTTATGACGGTCTTTCTCAGATCGGTTGGATCAAAGACCGGTTGAAATCGGTGGTGTTGAATCATGCCTATCGCTGTACATACAGCGTGGGTTCTTATCAAACGTATCAAAGCTGGATCGGAATTGAGGAAGGAAACGAACTCGGATTCGTGCCGGATGTGCAGACCAAATCACCGGTTCCGTCTTTTCAGTATGATATTGCTTCGGTGAGCATTACCGAATCTTTTGCTCCGTTGCTGGGGATAACCGTCACGTTCAAAAATAATGTCAGTTGCACGGGCGAGTATCGGAATACCCGCACGTTGAATCTGAATATGTCGGCCAATCAATTGATCGAAGCATTGAAGAACGAGATTGTGCTGGGTATCGGATATAAAATCATCAACTTCAACAACGTGCTGAAAATGAGAGATTCTAAAGCGGTGAATCATGATTTGAATGTGCGGGGCGACATTTCTTACAGCCGGATAGAGTCGATTATTCATAAAGTCGAAGAAAATTATTCGGAAGCGGTGAGTGGTACCGAAAGCTTTTTAATTAAAATTTCAGCCGATTATAATTTCAGTAAGGCGTTGACCATCAGAGCATTTTTCGACCGGCAAATGAATAAACCGTTGGTTTCGTCGACGTCTTATCCGATTACCACGACGAATTTCGGATTTGCCATGAGGTTTGCTTTATCGCGGTAAAACAGGTGGTTGCCGGTTCTGTTCGGAGGTGTCGTTACGCACTTGGTTGTCTTGTTTTTCTAATATTTCTTAATATTATGATAAATGTTCGGAAATATTAAACCATTATCGGCGGAAAATGTTTACCTTTATGGGAATGATTTTTTAAATAATAATAAAAACAGTTGAAAATTATGAAAACAGCGAATTGTTTATTGGCATTTTTGGGAGGAGCAGTAGCGGGTGCCGCTATTGCGTTACTGTATGCTCCGGAAAAGGGAACCGAAACCAGAAAGAAAATTTCGGATAAAGTGAAAGAGGGAGCCGAATACACGGGCGATACCATCAATGATCTGATCGAAAAAATTCAAACGAAGGCAAAAGAAGGATTTCACAAGTCGGCGGATGCAACGCAGGCATAATCTATTCTTGCCGGAAAGATGTTTTTTCTTGCACCCGGTTGTGTAGCAAGGCATAAAGCCATAAAAACAGCTTTTATGGCTTTATGTGTTTTTTAATGACTGATTTATGCTTGATGAATAAAGATGAGTATGGAGAATAAAAAAGAAGGAAAATACATCAAATCGCTGAATGATTTGAAAGAATATGCATACATGCATTATGATTTGCTTTGCCTGAATTTGCTGGAAAAACTGTCGAAAATCATTGCATTATTGTTAATCATCATGGTATCTTTGATGCTGTTGGTAATCATGTTGGTTTACTTTTCTCTGGCATTGGCTTATGAGTTGTCCGAAATTTGGAACAGCAAAGTAGGTGCTTTTTTATGCGTGGGAGGAATTTATTTATTGATCAGCGCTTTTTTATATTTTTTCAGAAAAAATATATTTGTTAACCCCCTTGTAAAACAACTCAGTAAAATTTTATTTGATGACCCAAATGAAACAATATAATCAAAGGATACGAAATCCGGAGTATAAAAGGTATCGGGATTTGAACAATATCGATGCCGTACTGCATGAAAAAACCCTGTTGAGATACCGTATCGATCAACAGGAGATTCGATTGTCGGAAGATTGGGCGCGGATTAAAAAACCGTTTGACATCATGAATATAGCCGTCAATTTTATCGGATTTTTGGTTTCTTCCAAAAAAGGAGGATGGGTTCCCATCCTGTATTCGGGTTACCGCACGGCATATTCGTTGGTCAATAGACTGCTGAAACGGTAGTTTTGTTGTCGTACAGCCCGTCAAATTAACGAGTAGACAATAAACCAAGTTGACAAGTTTCGAACGTCACAAAGTCGACCTTGTCTATTTGTCTGTTAAGCGCAAGTGGGCGACAGCGTGGGGGCAGCGTATAGAATAAGTCGCGAAAAGAAAAAATAACAAAATAATAATTTCAATACAAATTTTATGGAAAAATGGGTTATCCTTGTGTGTAGTTAAAAATAAAAAATTCAAATTAATAGAAAGAACATGAATACGATTTCTGTAACTGTTGAGCAAGCCGACCAAGCATTCATGTTGGTAGAATGGTTAAAAAACATTCGTTTTGTACAGAATGTCACCATTGATATTAACAAGCCGGGGGGTGGAAATGTGGAGGCTGTGCAAAAAGCATTAGACGCTATGCGGTCAAAAAATATATTTTCAGATATTATTGACCCCGTTGATTATCAAAGACGTATTAGAGATGAATGGAGTTAATTTTGATAGATACCAATATTATCATATATTTGACGCAAATGCGTTCAAACGGAATGTTTTTGATATTTGTGGCGACTGTAAAGAATTAGATACCTGTCAAATAGTCGGCCTCATTTTTCGACATGATACGGAAGCAAAAGAAAATCTTATTGCAAAAAGTACCTGTATATAGCAGATGAAATGCCGACGCTTAACGGAGGTATTTGGCACAAGCCTGCCGCCAATCTGCAAAACGTTTCGTGTACCACTCACCCTCTACGTTTGGGTCGGAATCGGAATAATAAAAAGCTTGATAATCATAATTCCACCATCCAACTCCTAACTCTTAACTTTTTTCGATCCATTTCCTTGCATTGACAAAGGCTTCAATCCACGGACTGACTTGGTCGTTGTTCTTTCTTTCGACAGGGTAATATGCCCATTGCCAAGGGAATATCGACCGTTCCAAATGCGGCATGATGGACAGATGGCGGCCGTCTTTGGAACAAATTCCCGCAACTGCCGACGGAGAACCGTTCGGATTGGCGGGATAGTCAGGGTAGGCATAGTGTGCAATCACGTGGTATTCGCCAATCGGTTTCGGAAAAGAAAATTTACCTTCGCCATGAGAAACCCAAATTCCCAAATTGCTTCCCGACAATGAGCCGAGCATGACGGATCGATTTTGAGGAATGGTTACTCCCACGAATTGGGATTCGAATTTATGCGAATCGTTATGCAACATTTTCGGATGTTTATCGTCTTCGGGACAAATCAACTCCAGTTCCATCATCAATTGACATCCGTTGCAGACTCCCAGACTCAATGTATCGGGGCGTGCGTAAAATTTATCTAATGCCGCTTTGGCTTTTTCGTTGTATAAAAATCCGCCGGCCCAACCTTTAGCCGAACCCGGCACATCGGAATTGGAGAATCCGCCGCAATAAACCACCATGTTGATGTCATCAAGCGTTTCCCGTCCCGAAGTCAAGTCGGTCATATGCACATCTTTGACGTCAAATCCCGCCAAGTAAAGCGAATACGCCATTTCCCGGTCGCCGTTTACACCTTTTTCGCGGATGATGGCGGCATTGATTCCTGATTTTCCGGTGCGTTTTTCGGGAAGTCCGTAAGAACTTAATTTTCCCGTAAAATCCGGATTGAATGCCGGTCGGATCGGCTGGCGTTTATAATTCTCAAAACGATCTTTGGCGCAGACTTCGCCGCTTTGTTTCCGGTCGGGCAAATAAGAAGAATAAAACCACACATCCCTCAACCGGTCAATATCGAATGGATAAGTCGTTCCGTCTTTTGTTACCGAAAGCCGGCGTTCTTTACACGGAACGCCGATTTTTGCAAATCCGACGCCGTTGTCACTCAATATTTTTTCGACGGCGCTTTTTTCTTTTACCTGAATAATCACTCCCGGATTTTCGCTGAAAAGTATTTTGACCGGATCTTTCTCGTCAATGGAATCCAATTTGATGTTCAATCCGCCCTTTTCATTGGCAAAACACATTTCGAGCAAGGTGGTGATCATTCCTCCGGCTGAAATATCGTGGCCCGATAAGATCAGATTTTTTTCGATCAGTTCTTGAATGGTGTTGAAAGCGTCGACAAAATATTCCGGATACCGGACGGTCGGAACTTCATTCCCGATTGCATTCAGCGACTGCGCAAAAGCCGAACCGCCGAGTTGTAGTTTGTCGAACGAAAAGTCGATGTAATAAACAGCTGTTCCCGCATCGTTTACCAACACGGGAGAAACAACTTTTTTAATGTCGGAAACTTCTCCTCCGGCAGAAACAATAACAGTTCCGGGAGAAAATACCTTTTCGTTTCCGTATTTTTGAGTCATCGATAAACTGTCTTTTCCTGTGGGGACATTGATGCCCAGCCGGCAACAAAAATCGCTTAATGCTTCCACTGCTTTGTATAAACGGGCGTCTTCGCCTTCGTTACGACAGGGCCACATCCAATTGGCGGAAAGTGATACAGAGGATAATCGTTCGGACAACGGAGCAAACACGATGTTGGTCAATGCTTCCGCAACGGACAAAACAGAACCTTTGGCCGGATCGGACAATGCCGCTTGAGGAGCGTGACCGATGGATGTTGCGATGCCTGCTTTTCCGTGATAATCGAGAGCAACGACACCGCAATCGCTCAGCGGAAGCTGTATTTCTCCCTGGCATTGTTGGCGGGCCACTTTTCCCGTCACCGACCGGTCGACCTTGTTCGTCAGCCAGTCCTTACAAGCTACGGCTTCCAATTGAAGCACATTTTCGAGGTATTCGTTTATCTTTGAAATGTCATATTCCGGATTGAGGAATGTTTCTTCAACCGTTTTATCTTCCATTATGGTGCGCGGAGGGTTTCCGAACATATCATCGAGTTTCAGGTCGATGGGCTTTTGTCCGTCTTTTTGTTCGAATACGAATCGCATGTCTCCGGTCGTTTCACCGACGACATACATCGGTGCGCGTTCGCGTTCCGCTATTTTTTGCACATGATTGAGGTCTTCTTTTTTGAGCAACAATCCCATTCGTTCCTGACTTTCATTGCCGATGATTTCTTTGGCCGAAAGAGTCGGGTCTCCGACGGGCAGCTTGCTCATGTCTATTTTTCCTCCCGTCGATTCGATTAATTCCGACAAACAATTTAAGTGGCCGCCGGCTCCGTGATCATGAATCGAAATAATCGGATTATTTTCGCTTTCCGCTAATGCCCGGATAACATTGGATACCCGTTTTTGCATTTCCGGATTGGCACGTTGCACGGCATTCAACTCGATGGTATTGTCGTATTGCCCTGTGTCGACCGATGAAACGGCGCCGCCGCCCATCCCGATGCGGTAATTGTCGCCGCCCAAGACCACAATTTTTTCTCCCGGTACGGGTGTTCCCTTCAAACTGTCCCGCATGGTGCCGGATCCGACGCCGCCTGCCAACATGATAACCTTGTCGTATGCGAATTTCTTATCATTCTCGGCATGTTCGAAAGTCAGGACAGAGCCGCAGATAAGCGGTTGTCCGAATTTATTTCCGAAATCGGAAGCGCCGTTGGATGCTTTGATCAATATTTGTTCGGGTGTTTGATACAGCCATTTACGTTCAGGCATGGACTCTTCCCATTTTCTGCCCTTTCGGGTTCGGGCGTAAGAGGTCATGTAAACGGCGGTTCCGGCAATCGGCAAACCCGCTTTTCCTCCTCCCAGACGGTCCCTGATTTCTCCGCCGGTTCCGGTTGCCGCGCCGTTGAACGGTTCCACCGTTGTCGGAAAATTATGGGTTTCGGCTTTCAGGGAAATGACCGTTTTAATGTCTTTGGTTTCGAAATAATCGGAAGTCTCGTTGCTTTTCGGCGCAAATTGTTCTACAATCGGGCCTTCATTGAAAGCGACATTGTCTTTATAGGCCGAAACTAATTTATTCGGATTTTCTTCCGATGTTTTTTTGATGAGTTTGAACAACGAACTTTCTTTTTCTTCTCCGTCGATGATAAATGTTCCGTTGAATATTTTATGACGGCAGTGTTCCGAATTGACTTGGGAAAAACCGAATACTTCGCTGTCGGTGAGTTTGCGGTTTATTTTTTTGCTGACCTCATTCAGATAATCGATCTCGCCTTTGCTCAATGCCAATCCTTCTTGCTCATTGTAGGCGGCGATGTCGTCGATATAAAGAATCGGATTCGGGTGCTTGTTGCCGGTAAACAGGTTTTGGTTCAATTCCGGATACATGCGTTGAAGCATTGTGTCGTGTTCGGCGTTTTCGTTGTCGGTCGGGAAATATTCTTCGATTCGGGAAATTCCCGCGATTCCCATATTTTGCGTTATTTCGACGGCATTGGTCGCCCACGGGGTAATCATCTCTTTGCGGGGGCCGATAAACCAACCGTTTATTTCGCTGTCCTTGAGAGGAATTGCTTCACTGAAAAGCCAGATCAGCTTGTTTTCATCTTCTTGCGAAAATTTCGGATGTGATTCTACGGCGATGATGCTTTGTCGGGAAGTTTTAAAAAAAGAAATCATGTTGTTGAATTTCGTTTAAAGAGAGTGCAAAGTAAGAAGGTGCAAAGATATTGAGATTTTATGACTCCGGGAACAAATTCAGGTCGTTATTTGTGTCGTGTCGCCGGTGATTACCGTTCATATACAAAATTCACCCACGAAACATCCGGTTTCTTTTTTTGAACGGGAAACAACCAATTATTCAGCTCATGACAGAAAAAAGCCGAACCGGTGCCGAGAATTGCACCGGCAACCACGTCCGACGGATAATGCACTCCCATTTGTATCCGGGAGAAACCGACCGATGCCGCCCAAAAATAAGCCGGGGCAATCACATACCATTGAGAATGTTCCATGCTGACAGATGTTGCCAAAGCAAAGGCTACCGAAGAATGAGAGGAAGGAAAAGAATAAGAATTTTCTGTTGTTCTGGCATCTATATTGGACGGATATCTTTGATAAGGGCGCGCCCGGTCAAATTTATTTTTAAGAAAATAAGAAATCAAGACGCTTGTCGCAACGCTTGCGCCTATGGTTACGGATTGATGCACCATTTCATTGTCGCCGGTGTAACCTCCGTATATAAGCATGGAAGCCGGCAGACCGATCGACAAAATCACCGCACTTGTCGACATCACACTGCTGTACCCGTTGATAATCGGATTGTCTATGCCGTTGATGCTTTCCAAAATATCTCTGTCGATGGTACGAATAGATTGTGCACCGGAAGTTCCGGAATTAGCCGTGAAGAAAACAACCGAGAAAATGATGATATATTTATTAGGTGCGATCATTGATCGATGCTTGTATATATTTTCTTCAATGAATAGAATCCTTATTTCATTTTAGTCAATAATTCGTTGATTTCTTCCGTCGGAATTTTTCTGACATTAGTAATGATATAATCCCTGTTCAGAAAATTGCCGTATTGATTGCATTCATTCAGCGGAGCGTCGAAGATTTCTTGTAAATCGGCCATGATGGGAACAAGAATCAATAATGTAAAATAATTATCACGAATGACGAATTCCTCTGTTTCACAGTCTGATTTTTCAAGGAAATACGAAAATTCCTTTTGAATGGTCTTTTTTTGAAAATCGGAAAAAGCCTCTTTTCCTTCGGAAAGAATGAGGATGAAAAAGCGTAATTTGTTGTCTTTTCCTCCCAATCCTGTCGATATAACCATTTGCTTTTCATCCGAAAGGTCGGTTTCCAAGGTTATTCTTGACTTTAAAAGGGATAATGCGCCCCAATCCTTCAGCTCCGGGTCGGATTCGGCGGTATATTTTTCGATCAGCCGGAAAGCCTTGACATCGGGAATGTTCGAGATCATGGCCAAGCTGTGTTTTTTTTCT
Source organism: Candidatus Azobacteroides sp. (assembly GCA_009787405.1). GTDB lineage: Bacteria > Bacteroidota > Bacteroidia > Bacteroidales > WRGA01 > WRGA01. The sequence continues at coordinate 72,270 of WRGA01000125.1, read as the reverse complement.
TCTAACGATGTTTCGGGAGAGAACAGTAATTCTTCCTCCCTTTCCAAATCGGCATGATTGCTCTCTTCTTTCAAATTGTTTGAATAGGAGTAAAATTTCATTTGAATATCGACATCAATTTGAGACTCGATGATATGGATATTGCCCTTCATGTTTTCCAATGACTCATGAAATCTCTTTAAAATGTCTTCGTTCTTACTGTTCATTTTTCGGTTTTATGGAGGTTCGGTTCTGCAAAGATAACAAAGTGTTCGTAAAAAGGTTTTATCCGGCCGTATTTATTCCGGGTTATTTTCAGCCGCTTGAACAAGCAAATTTTATATTGTTTGCATCAATCAGAATACAGGATTTTAGGGCAAAATAGATTGCCGTCGTAAGTTGTGCGGATTTTTTATTGATCTTAAAAAAATAGGATTGTATAATTTACCGGAATATGGAATGAATAATCATTGTCCCGGATTATTCCGGCAATAAGTCGATTGTGTAAAAACCAAATTATTCGGTTTTTTTTTAAAGAATATGGTGATGTAAAAATAAGAAATAAAATAATCTGTACAATATTTTCAAGTTGAGTTTTCGACGCTGCAACCGGTATTGATTCAAAAATTTACTGATGATTAGAGTATGTATAAGGTAAAATTCTTATAAAAGGCACTTATTTTAGTTAAAAAATATGAATTATTTGGATAGATTTTTTTTAACATATAAATAGTACTATATTTGTATCCGTTATTGTAAGAGTTTTGACGGCGTAATTTTAAAAAGACGATTCTTTGAATTCATGTGGACTTTATTTTATCTTTGTGATTTTTTGAGGTTTTTTGGGTTAAAATTAGTTAATGTTAATTGACATATTTAAGAAGAATCCCTTTTAATCGTACTTACAATATATTTCGATTATACATTACAGGTATAAATATCTGTTTAAATGTTGAAAAAAGGATGCGATTGGACAAAGAAAAAGAAAGAAAACCTATATAAGACAACTATTCAAAGTTTTTTATCTTTATGCTTTTTATAAAAAATATTAATGTTCGAAATGAACGAAATGGTGTCCGAAGTGTTATTTTATTATTAAAAGGTAAAATCCTGAAAAAGGAAACTTAAGGGTGTAATCTTTATGTGTTTTTTATGATGAGAGTGAAGCGCTCTCGGAGGTTTGAGTGAGTTGAAATATTTTTATTTATTTATCCTTTATATATTTTATATTTATGAATTACGATAAAATTAAACCGGAACTGGAAAAAAGGGGAATCGTGATAAAAGATTTCTGCCGTAGAATTAATATTACGGAACAAGGCCTGCATCAAATGATTCGTAACAGATCGATGAAGGTGGAAGTGTTGGAAAGAGTGTCAGAAGTGTTGGCAGTGCCCATTTCTTATTGGTTTGACGATTTGGAAAAAGACGGAAAAGTCTTTTCCAGCGTTCGTGATCCGCATATTGATGACTACTCCGTACCTTTCTTCATCAAAGGAAAAATTCAAAAACGAATCGACAGTGTTACCTCTGAATTGAATAAAGTGTTGAAAGACTTGGCTAAAACCATGCAAATGATTCAGGGTAACAATGAAAAGGCTGAGAAATCGGAAGATAGTGAAGAAGCTGTTTCTACTGAAGAAACTGCTTCGGAAGAATAATACGATTTCGGAAGATTGGAATTTATTATGTTCGTAGATCAAATCTTTATCCGAGGATTATCGGGGATAATCGACGGAAAGATTTGATCTAATAAAAAACCGCCTGAAAGAATATTCTTTCAGGCGGTTTTTTTATTGAAAGTGCCGACACGATGAGGGTTAAAAGGAGCATGTTATCCCGGTCGGACTATATTTCCACCCTGGCGAAAGCTGTGGCATCCAACGGACAAAATTCTTTTTTCAGATATTTGAAGTAACCGGTGATGGCGACCATGGCGGCATTGTCGGTCGTGAAGGAGAAAGGCGGAATATAAATTTTCCGGAAATGTTTTTCTCCGTAATCGATAAAGGCTTTACGCAAAGCCGAGTTGGCCGATACGCCTCCTGCAATGGCCACCTGATTGATGTTTAAATCATCGGCGGCTTTTCGCAGTTTGTTCATCAAAATATCTATAATGGTGGCTTGCAGCGATGCGCACAAATCATTTTTGTGTGCATCGATAAATTGAGCGTCTTCTTTTAACCGGTTTTTCAATAAATATAAAAATGAAGTTTTCAGGCCGCTGAAACTGTAATTATATCCTGCGATTTGCGGTTTGCTGAATTTAAAAGCATCCGGATTTCCTTCTTTGGCCAAACGGTCGATCACCGGCCCTCCGGGATAAGGCAACCCCATCACCTTCGCACATTTGTCGAAAGCTTCTCCCGCGGCGTCATCGATGGTTTGCCCGATAACTTTCATCTTATCGGGGGCTTCCACCAATATAATCTGGGAATTGCCGCCCGAAACCAACAGGCAGAGAAACGGAAATTCCGGTTGATGCGCATCCGTTTCGTTTTGCCGGATAAAATGCGCCAAGACATGCGCCTGTAAATGATTCACGTCAATCATCGGAATTTGCAGCGACAAGGCCAATCCTTTGGCAAAAGAAGTCCCGACAAGCAAAGAACCCATTAATCCGGGACCTCTCGTAAAGGCGACGGCGTTCAAGTCGTCTTTGGTTATTCCCGCACGGGTCAATGCTTCGTGAACCACGGGAATAATATTCTGCTGATGCGCCCGCGATGCCAGTTCGGGAACGACTCCCCCGTATTTTTGATGGATTTCCTGATTGGCAATGACATTCGACAGCAACAGATCATTTTTAATGACGGCAGCGGAAGTATCGTCGCACGATGATTCGATCCCGAGAATGTAAATATCGTTCATAAAATTTTTTTCGCCATGGCTTGAGCCAATGCCACACATTCATCATATTTGTCAGGCGTCAGGGTGAATTTCTGCTCCACGGGGATGCCTACCATTTCCCACCCGACGTGTTTTGCGAAAAGCGACATGCGTTTTACTGCCGCACCTGCCCATGCAAACGATCCGAAACAGCCGAAATAACGATTTTTGATGTCGCGCGTCTCGATTTTATCCAGCAACGATTGAATGCCGGGAAACAATTCATTGCTGTAGGTCGGGCTGCCGACAAGGATCCCGTTGTATTTGAATATGTCTTTGATGATGTAAGAGAGATGGGTTTTGCTCACATTGTGCATTACAATATCCCTTACGCCGCAAGCGGATAATTCGCTTGCAATGACTTCGGCCGTTTGTTCGGTGTTGCCGTACATGCTCCCGTAAGCGATCACGACACCCGGTTCCCCTTCATAACGGCTGAGTTTGTCGTAAACCGAAATAACCTGCGGGATATGCTCCTGCCATACAGGTCCGTGTGTGGAACAGATCGTTTTAACGGGAACAGCCGATAATTTTTGAAGCGCTTTTTGCACCGGCGATCCGTATTTTCCCACGATGTCGGCATAATACCGGTACATTTCGTCCCAATACGGATCGGCATTGAAATCTTTATCCATGACAGCGCCGTTGAGGGCGCCGAACGAACCGAAGGCATCTCCCGAAAAAAGTGTTTCGGTCGAAATTTCATACGTCATCATAGTTTCGGGCCAATGCACCATCGGGGTCATATAGAAACGCAAAGTATGTTTTCCCGACGACAATTCATCGCCGTCTTTCACTTCATGAAAAGGCCCGTCGACATCGTAAAAACCTTTTACCATTTCGAACGTTTTTTTATTTCCGATGATTTGAATGCCGGGATAAAGCTTTTTCAACAAACGCAACGATCCGGAATGGTCGGGTTCCATGTGATTAATGATCAGATAATCGATGGAACGACCGCTTAATATCCGATCGATTTTTTTGAAGAAAATGTCCGAATAACAAATATCGACGGTATCGATCAGTACCACTTTCTCGTCGTCGATGAGGTAAGAATTGTACGATACACCCGACGGCAACGGCCATAATGCTTCGAATAAATGCTTGGTGCGATCATTGACACCCACATAATAAATATGATCGGATATGGAGACAGGTTTAAACATTGACCGATTTATAAATGAACGACTATTTCTTTTTACTTCCCGGAGCAGTCTTTGGAGGAGTCGCCGTTCCGGCTTTATTTGTCAGTCCGCGACACATAAAATAAATACCGGCGATGATAAACGGAATGCTCAACAATTGTCCCATGTTGAGAATCATTCCTTCTTCGAATGCTTCCTGATCGAGTTTGATAAATTCGATAAAAAAACGGGAGAGGAACACCAGCGTCAGGAAAATGCCGAAAATCAATCCTGATCTTTCTTTGGCGCCGGTTTTAAAATATAAATATACCAATAAAATAAAAGTTAAAAAATAAACCGAAGCTTCATATATTTGAGTGGGATGGGACGGTTCCGAAAAAATCGGCGGCGCTCCCGTTTGATATTCGTGAATGTTGGTAATAAATTTGAAAGCCCAGGGAACATCGGTCGGATAACCATAGATTTCGTGATTCATCAGATTCCCCAGACGGATAAGCGAAGCGACCAATGCCGTAGGAACCACCAGCCGATCCAATGTCCACAACATGCTTCGTTTCGTCACATTGCGGGAATACAGCCATACGCCGATAATGACCCCGATCGTTCCGCCGTGGCTGGCCAATCCTCCCTTCCATATTTTAAAGATTTCGATCGGATTTCTTATGTACGATTCAAAGTCGTAAAAAAGACAATGCCCCAAACGAGAACCGATAACGGTTGCAATGATGACGTAAATAAATAATTTATCGGCCCAGGCCGGCGGAACTTGTTCTTTTTTGAACATGTATTCGATCATCTTATACCCGATTAAAAAACCGATGGCAAAGAACAGTCCGTACCAGCGGATTTCGCGCCCGAAAACAGAGAGTATGGCCGGATCGGCAGTCCAGGTAATATAAGAAAGCATAAAATATTATTTACAAGTTGACAATTTACGATTTACAAATCAGATGACCCGGCAAAATGTTGTTTCGAGATTAAATTCATGCAGATTTCACGTACCGGAATATTGTGTGGCAAAGATACTCAAAATCTTTCACTATTGACCGATTAAAATTCAGTCGTATTTTTATTGATTTGATAGTTAGCCGGATACATTTCTTAAAAGTCATTTTTCAAAACAACCTTCCTCTTCCACAAAGAAATCCACAGAACAGCCGGAATGAGGATAAAAGACAAGTAAATGAGTCCGGCTTTGTGGCACCCGAAACTCGTCTACTCGTTTCAAAGTTATTGTAAAAAAAATGCCGGAAATCTATTCATTTGAAATTTGATGATCAATGTCATTTTATTAGAAAATGAAGTTAAAAAAGATATATATTCCTCTTTTCGATTTAATTTGTTTGCATTTTTTAATATTCGGAATATCCGAAATGCATATCGTTAATTGATTGATTATTAAATTGTTAATTTATTTTCAGGTATTTTTCGGGTGTGAGAAAGTATTCGTACAATGTGCTGTAAAATGGGCGTTTTGCTTACAAATTGTGAGGTATTTATCAAAAACAGCCGATATTATCATGTTGTTTTGCAGAATATTGTTACATTTGTGTAAAGAGTTTATAGTAAATAGTAATCATTAGTTAATTTTTAGTCAAATTTATGAAAAAATTTGTAATACTATCAGCCTTCTTTCTATTCGGTTGGGTATGGGCGAATGCCCAAACCGGTTCGAGTGGAACAGTTGTAGATGAGAACGGAGACCCTGTTATCGGGGCATCGGTATTGGTGAAAAACACCTCTGTCGGTACGGTAACCGATGTAAACGGACATTTTAATATAAATGTTCCGGCCGGCAATCATACGTTGGTTGTTAATTACATCGGAATGATCAGTAAAGAAGTGGCTGTCGGAAGTAATTTGAAAGTAGTGTTGCAAAGTTCGGCTAGAGATCTGGATGAAGTTGTTGTAACAGCAATGGGAATTACTCGTGAAAAAAAGGCACTCGGATATGCTCAACAAACGGTGAATTCTGATGAGTTGACGCAAGCTGCGAATTCCAGTTTGGCGGGAGCTTTACAAGGAAAAACCTCCGGTATCGATATCAAATCGTCCAGTGGTATGCCGGGAGCATCTTCTCAAATAATTATTCGTGGAGCGCGGTCATTTACCGAGAGTAATACACCTTTGTATGTGATTGATGGTATGCCGGTGGCTTCCACTGCGGATCTTACCTCTGACTATGGTGAATTCGGAAACGGAGGAGTCGTCGGTCCCGATTATGCGAACAGAGGGGTAGATATTGATCCGAATGACATTGAATCCATATCTATATTGAAAGGACAAGCTGCTGCCGCTTTGTATGGGATCAGAGCATCTAACGGGGTGATTGTTATTACGACAAAAAGCGGGAAGGGTTTAGCCAAAGGAAAACCACAGGTTACATACAATACGAATGTGGGTTGGGATGTGATATCCCGCTATCCCGACTTGCAACAAACTTATGCACAAGGAACTTATAACTCCGGACGTGGTCAAGCTGTTTTTGCACCGGTCACATCATCTTCTTGGGGCCCGAAGATCAGCGATTTGCCGAATGACCCGACATATGGAGGAAACAATAACGGACATCCGGGAATGTATTATGTACCGCAAAGGGAAAATGCGGGATTAGATCCATGGGTGCGTCCTCAAACCTATGATAATATCAAAGCTTTTTTTAATACAGGGTTTACTTACAATAATTCATTAAATGTTAGTCAAGCCACTGACAATACAACTTATTCGGTTTCTCTCGGAAATACCCATCAAACGGGTATCATTCCGACTACCGGAATGGATCGCTACCTTGGTAAGATCGGTGCGGAAACGAAACTCGATGATCATTGGAAATCCGGCTTTATCGGCACTTATATTAATACTTCCATTAAAAAGATGCCTACGGCCAATGACGGAGTGGTAGCCACTGTTTACGGGGCTCCTGTTTCTTATGACTTGATGGGAATTCCAGCGTCGTATGCCGACGATCCCTATAGCCAAAACGCATATCGAGCTATTAGCGGATTTGATTATGCACCTTGGCTGGTTCAGAATGAAAAGTTTACCGAAAAAACGAATCGTTTTTACGGTAATATATATGCAAATTATTTTACCCAATTGGCAGAAAATCATAAACTTAATGTGAAATACCAGATAGGTGACGATACTTATACGACACATTATCAAGATATTTGGGCTTACGGGCATTCAGGAAAGACCGGAGAGATTCAAAATACCGGGGTGACCAAAAATGTTTTCAATTCATTGTTGACGGCCACCTATGATTGGAAAATTAATGAAGATTGCAGCTTTAATGCAATTTTGGGAAATGAAGTTAATCAAGAGAATTTCAAATATTATCGCCAGTACGGGAAACAATACAACTTTCCCGGATGGAATCATCTCAATAATACCGTAACGCAGGAGAGTGATGAAAGTCAAGACAGTGAAAGAACAGTCGGATTTTTCGGCAGTTTGTCTTTTGATTATAAAAACATGCTTTATTTGAATGCGACCGGTCGCCAGGATTATGTATCCACTATGCCGAGAGGTCATCGGAGTTTCTTCTATCCGTCGGTGTCTTTAGGGTTCATTTTGACGGAATTGGACGGATTGAAAGGTTTGGATGTATTGAATTATGCGAAACTTCGTGCATCCTACGCACATGTCGGCCAGGCCGGAAATTATTATGCAAACTTTTTTGTGAAACCTAACTATGACGGCGGCCTTTGGGCTGATGCTCCGATTGTTTATCCGGTTAATGGGGTGAGTGCATTTACTCCTTACGTAGTGGTTTATGATCGGGATATGAAACCTCAAAATACGAAGTCGTATGAATTAGGCTTTGATGTTAATTTTTTCCGTAATTTGATTACATTGAGCTACACCTATTCCCGGCAGAATGTGAAGGATCAAATCTTTGACGTGCCTTTGGCAGGGTCGACAGGCTCTTGGTATTTAAGAACCAACGGTGGTAAAATTCATACCAATTCACATGAAATAACGTTGACCGTTAATCCGGTGAGAACGAAAAACGTAGATTGGTCTTTAGGCTTTAATTGGAGTAAAGTGGATAATTATGTTGACGAACTGGCTCCCGGCGTAGAAAGCATATATTTGGGAGGATTTGTTATTCCTCAAGTTCGCGCAGGGATCGGAGATAAATTTCCGGTAATATACGGTGCTTCTTATTTGAGGGATAATAAAGGTCGTATTGTTGTAGATGAGGACGGGTTACCAATGGCCGGAGAAGATAAAGTGATAGGTTCAGTATCCCCCGACTTTATATTGGGTGCCAATACAACGTTAAAATTATTTAAATTCACGCTCAATGCTGTATTTGAATGGAAACAAGGCGGTCACATGTATGGGGGGACTGCCCAGATGTTAGACTATTATGGTGTGGGGAAAAATACGGAAAACCGTGAAACTCCTTTGATTGTAAACGGGGTGAAAAATATCGGAACAGACGAAAATCCCGAATATGTTACGAATGATATAGTAGTTCAAGGAGCTAATGCACATCAAAAATATTATACAAGAATTAATGACATTGACGAATCATTTATTTTCAAAAATTCATTTATTAAAATGAGAGAGCTATCGGTATCTTATCCGGTGTTTAAAAGATCATGGCTTGAACTGACCGCCAGTGCATTTGCCCGTAACATCTTAATTTGGACGAATTATCCTTATCTTGATCCGGAGTCAAGCCAAGGAAATGATAATATGAGCGGCGCTTTTGAGCGTTTTTCATTACCTCAGACATCAAGTTATGGGTTAGGACTTACAGTTAAATTTTAAAATCGATTAAAAGTATGAAAAAATATAGTTTTTTATTGGGTTTATCGTTCGTTCTGTTTTCTTTTTTCATCGTATCTTGCACGGAAGATAAGATGGATAAGATTAATGAAGATAAAAATCATCCTCAAGATGTCGATGCTAAATTTATTGTTACCGAGATATTGACATCCACGGCATTTAATGTGGTCGGTGCGGATTTATCATTTTATGCGTCTATGTACATCGAACATGAAGTAGGGGTCTTTGGTCAAATGTACAGCGCTGAAATTCGTAATGTGAGCCCCTCAAGTTCGAGTACCTATAATAACCAGTGGAATGCTGCATATACCAATATTCAAAATGCAAAAATTGTCATTTCGAAATGTTCGGAAGGTGGTAGTGAGACAGAGAAAAAAAGTACCCTCGGAGTGGCACAAATCATGTTGGCTTATAATGCAGCGGTATTGACGGATTTATTCGGTGATACTCCGTTTTCCGAAGCCGGCGATCTTAATTTGACCAAACAGCCTAAATTGGATAAACAAGAAGATATTTATAAAGATGTCATGAGCTATTTGGATGAGGCAATTTCGAATTTGCAGGGCGCAGACAATACATTGGGAAATCAAGATGTCATTTATAAAGGATCGAGTAATTCTTGGATTAAAGCAGCTTATGCATTAAAAGCGCGATACACAATGCGGTTGCTTTATCGAAGCGCGAATAGAACACAAGATTTGAATAATATTTTAACGTATATTTCCAAGTCTTTTGCATCTCCCGACGAGGAATTAAAATATAATTTGTATGACGGAGCCAATGCATCCAATCCTTATTTCTCGCTTTATGCAGATAGGGATTATTTGGGGGCAAGTCAAAGTTTCTTGAATAAATTGGTGAGCCGTAACGATCCGAGAGCCGCAGAATTATATATGATTCCCGATTGGGAACAAATTACGGATCCTGCCGAAATAAATGCAGCTCCTAACGGAAACCCGATAGAGTTGCAGGATCATTATGACATGTCTGTTATTGTAGGAGCTCAAACTGCTCCGACACACTTAATCAGTTATCATGAACTTAAATTTATCGAAGCGGAAGCTTTATGTCGTTTAAATAGAATAAGTGACGCCGAAGTTGCTCTTAAGGAAGCAATAACCGCTGCTTTTGCTAACTTGGCCAATTCTATTCATGCAGCCGTTAATTCTCCTTTATTATTGAATTACGGAGGTATTGAAGCTGAGACAACGTTAGATGATCCGCAAGTAGCCGAAGATTATTTCGATGATTCGGTAAAACCGTTGTTTGACGCTAATCCGTTGCGAGAAACAATGATTCAAAAATACCTCGGATTGTATGGTGCCAACGGAGAAGTTTTGGAAGTTTACAATGACTACCGCCGTCTTCAAGCATTGGGAGAAGCATCCTTCATTCAATTAGATAATCCTCTGAATAGTACGAAATTTCCATTAAGGTATTCATATGGAACTTCTGATGTTTCGGCTAATTTGAATGTAAAAGAGGCTTACGGCGACAAGGGACAATATGTCTATACCGAAAAAGTTTGGTGGGCCGGTGGAACACGATAACTTTAATCATCATCATTTTTACAAATACCGGACAAACTAAAAGAGGCTGCCTCGAAAGGAGGCAGCCTCTTTGTTTTATTTTTACTACCTTTGCACCCGGTTTTTAATTCAAAAAAATAAGATGAGCAAAAAAGCGTATGTATTTCCCGGACAAGGAGCACAGTTCGTCGGTATGGGGAAAGATTTGTATGATACTGTACCGCAGGCGAAAGAATTGTTTGAAAAAGCAAACGATATACTCGGATTCCGGATCACCGATTTAATCTTTGACGGAACGGATGAAGATCTCCGGCAAACCAAAGTCACTCAGCCGGCCATTTTTTTGCACTCCGTCATTTTGGCGAAAGCCATGGGCGACGCATTCCGGCCGGATATGGTGGCGGGACATTCCTTAGGCGAATTTTCGGCATTGGTTGCGGCAGACGCTTTGTCATTTGAAGACGGGTTAAAATTGGTTTCCGCCCGCGCCCGCGCCATGCAAAAAGCATGCGAAGCCACCCCTTCGACGATGGCGGCCGTATTGAATTTACCCGATGAAAAAGTGGAAGAAATTTGCGCTTCCATAGATGAAGTCGTGGTACCCGCCAATTACAACTGTCCCGGCCAGATCGTTATTTCCGGTTCGGAAAAAGGAATAGACATCGCTTGCGAAAAATTATCGGCAGCCGGCGCAAAACGAGCGCTGAAACTGAAGGTGGGCGGCGCATTTCATTCTCCGTTGATGAAACCGGCGGAAGAAGAATTGGCCGAAGCGATCAAAAAAACCACGTTCAAACAACCGGTTTGTCCCGTTTATCAAAATGTAAATGCCCGTCCCGAAACGGATCCGGAGACCATCAAAGCCAATCTGATCGCACAGTTGACGTCACCCGTTCGTTGGACGCAAAGTGTTCAAAACATGATAGCCGACGGAGCATCCGAATTTATCGAAATCGGTCCGGGAACCGTTCTTCAAGGATTGGTGAAAAAAATAAACGCAGACGTAATCGCCCGAAGCGGAACGCTTTGAAGTTAAGAGTTAAGAATTAAGAGTTAAAGGTGGGGTGGGGGAGTAAGTACCCGGCAGAATTTAGTAGCTGCTATTTTAAATGTGAAGATACAAAGACATAAAGTCACAAAGAATTTAAACTTCGCGTCTTTCTGTCTTTGTGACTTGGCGTTTAAAATATAAACGATTTCTTTCAATATGCTTTAAGATAAAAACCTTATTCTAAAAAGCAAGCTTAGTAGCCGGGCAATCTATACCCCACTTGTCCTTATTCTCTTCTTGTTAAATCATGGCCAATAAGGGAATAAGGGCGAGTTAAAGGGCAACACAGGAGCTACTGAGGAAATTTCCGGAAAATAAGGTTTTTACCATCTGCTTATGCGGGCTCAGATAAATCGGATCAGCGCGAGTCAAATGAATTAACGGGATTTACGAGGATACCGCCGTAGAGACGCGGCATGCCATGTCTCTACATGCAAACCCGAAAGAAATAACATTAAAATTTGTCAATCGTCAAATTGTAAATTCATAAATGTTTGATGAAAAATACATGAAGCGCTGTTTGCAATTGGCGGTCAACGGACGGTCGAATGCGATACCGAATCCGGTTGTCGGTGCGGTTATTGTATATGAAGATAAAATCATAGGAGAAGGATTTCACTCCGTTTCGGGCCGGGCCCATGCCGAAGTAAATGCCGTTGCATCGGTCAAAAAACGGGAATTATTGAAAGATTCCACCTTGTATGTCAGTCTCGAACCCTGTTCACATTACGGAAAAACGCCGCCTTGTGCCGAATTAATCATCAGGAAACAAATACCGCGGGTGGTGATCGGCATTCAAGATCCTTTTGCCGAAGTGGCGGGACGCGGCATCCGGATGTTGCGGGAATCGGGCGTACAAGTCAGCGTCGGTGTATTGGAAGAAGAATGCCGGAAAATAAACAATCGCTTCATTACCTTTCATACCGGGCAACGACCTTACGTCGTACTGAAATGGGCGCAAACCAAAGACGGCTATATCGACGTCATCCGCGATTACGAGAAAGAACCGGCGGCGGTAATCTCCAATGAGATCACACAAATAAAACTCCATAAATTTCGGTCTCAAGTGGGCGGAATTATGGTCGGCACCAATACCGCGATCAAAGACAATCCCTCGCTGACGGTGCGTTTGTGGGAAGGACGGAATCCCGTCCGGATTTTCATCGACCGGCAACTGCGTGTCCCGGAGCAGGCCGCATTGTTGAATGGAGAAACCGAAACCATAGTGTTTACCGCAAAGAACGACACACCGGTACGGAAAAATGTCGAATACGTTTGTCTGGATTTTTCACGGAATATCATCCCCCAAATCTTGTGCGAGTTATATAAACGAAACATTCAATCCCTTCTGGTAGAAGGCGGAAGGACATTGTTGGAGGCTTTTATCGATGCCGGAATTTGGGATGAGGCGCGTATTGAAATTGCCGGCAAAACATTCGGAGGCGGCATTCAGGCGCCTGTTCTATACGGAGAAGTCATGAGCATCGAAAAATACGGGGATTCATCACTGGTTTCGATAAAAAATAACGGATTCCCGATGAAAAGCTCATCTCAATACAGATCAATCTCTAATTTTTCATAAAACTATGGGTTGATGACTCCCGGAGTTTTTTTTTTTTTACATTTGCAACTCATTTTGTAAATTTGAGATAAATGAAGTTAAAAGCATTGTTATCCATCCTGTCTTTTATTCAGTTGCTGGGCTTTATGTCCTGTTTGAGCGATGATAACACGGATACTTCCGGCGTTGCCGGTTCTGATGCACAAATTTATTCATTTTCGATGTCGACCGATTCTGTACCGGTGTTGGCCGGTGTATCGTTTACCATTGATCATTTAAACGGATTAATATATAATATCGATTCATTGCCTTACGGAACAAAATTGACGAAAGCGCTTTGTTCCGTTACGACCAATGCGGCCGCCGGCATCATGATGATACCGGGTGCGACCGGTGATACGATCAATTGGACACCTTCGGATTCCGTCAATTTTACTCAACCGGTAAAATTGATTGTTTATTCCCGCGACGGAATCAATAAAAAGACTTACACGGCGCAATTGAACATTCACCGGCAGGAAGGCGGCCGGATTTCATGGACACAATTGACCGATAAGGCATTGAACAGGCCGGTATCTTTTCAAAAGACAATCCTGTTTAACGGGATTTATTATACCTTTGCCGAAATAAACGGAAGTTTCGTCCTGTATTCTTCTGCATCCGGAAGCACATGGACGGAGCAGACATTGTCGGGATTTCCTTTTGATGCCGATTTAAGTTCGATGGTGATTTATAAGGGAGCCGTGTATCTTGCCGGAACATCCGGAGTCGTGTATCAATCGGTAAATGCCGGACGTTGGACGGAAGTTTCTTCTTCCGCGCCGGTGAAAACATTTATCGGAAGCATTCCCGAAACCAAAACGTCGCCCTCGTTGTTGTGTGCGCTGATCAGTATCGACGAAACTTGTTATTTCGGGGTGACATCCGATGTCAGTACGTGGCAAACAAGCCGTGATGCGATTCCGGCAAATTTTCCGGTGTCGGGCTTCGGCGCCGCATCCGACTATAACCCGGCTGCCGCTTATGTCGGATTGATTGCCGCCGGCGGAAAAAACGCTCAGGGAACGGTTTTGAATACCACTTGGCGAACATCCGACGGATTGAATTGGGTGCAATTGGCCGACGAAAAAGCAACGAATTTTGCCGGAAAAGAAGGAGCCGTTGTGATTTATTATGCCGGTAAATATTATTTGATAGGAGGAAAAGACGATAGCGGAACCTACACCGACGACATGTATGTTTCGGTTACCGGCGGCGTGACATGGCAAAAAGCCGATACATTGAATGCGATAACAGATTTGTATTCACCGCGTGCTTATGCCTCGGCGTGTGTAAACGCCGACAACAGAATCATGTTGTTCGGAGGTACGAACGGGGGAACAACCTGGATTGACGATGTGTGGTCGGGCTTTTTGAATAAATTGGGATTTAAGTAAGTACAATACAAGGCAGAATTTAATAGCTAACTATTTTAAAACGCGAAGATGCAAAGGCACAAAGTCACAAAGAATTTAAACATCGCATCTTGCCGTCTTTGCGGCATAGCGTTTAAAATATAAACCGGTTTTGCGGCATACTTAAATAAAAATTAACCGGAAGGATATAATTTTGGACAATCCGGAACGTTCTTTTTGTATTGACTCATAAACAGACGATCGAAATGGTATTTTCCGGGATAAAAAAAATACAGACAACAGGATTATTATTGTTTTTTCCGTTAAGTTTTTTGTTTGCGCAATCATACCGGTATGAAATAGGAGGAATGCTCGGAACCTCCTTTTATCTGGGTGAAGCCAACCGCTCGATGTATCATGGTATAAGGGAAACATTCGGAGGAGTTTTCAGGTATAATTATAATTTTCGTTATGCCGTAAAAGCAAATCTGGCGATGGCCGGGATAACCGGGGATACTCAAGGGTATCCGAATGTTTTTCCGGGCAACACTCAAGTGAGTTTCAGCCGAAATCTGTTTGATTTGGGAGTTCAGATTGAATTTAATTTTTTTAATTACAGTGACGAATTTAAATATCTGGATACGCAAAGATGGTCTCCGTATGTGTCAGCGGGAGTGGGGATGACTTTTTCTCCTTCACCCGGCGATAACGGCAGTTTTTTCGGGATGAATATTCCTTTTGGGGTGGGGATAAAATATAAAATTAAACATCGATGGAATGTCGGACTTGAATTTTCGTTCCGGAAAACATTGCAGGATAATTTGGATGTGACGAGCAAGAATCCCGATTTTTCATTGGACGATCCTTACGGGATTAAAAGTTCGACCTTTAAAAATAAAGATTGGTATAATTTTACCTTTATTTTTGTCACCTATGATTTTTATACTTGCGGAGGGTTTTGCCGGTAAAAACGGAAAATAAGATCCGGTAATGCCGGATGGAAAATAAAGGATTGATTCGGACAAGAATAACCGGAACCGGATGATAAACTTGATAACGGTCAAACAGATATGTCGTATAAAGAAAATGTGAACATAAAGCGGATTCCTCGTCATATAGCCATTATAATGGACGGAAACGGACGTTGGGCAAAAAGTCGGGGCCTCGACAGAAGCGCCGGACATCAAAAAGGCGTCGATGCCGTGCGTTTGGTAACCGAAGCGGCCTCTGATTTAAAAGTTTCTTATTTGACGCTGTATACATTTTCCGTTGAGAATTGGAATCGGCCCCGGCAAGAGATTGATGCGTTAATGAAAATAATGGTTTGGGCCATCGAAAGAGAATTGCCGGATTTAATGAAAAATAATATCCGGCTATTGACGATCGGGGATAAAAATCGTTTGCCCGAGGAACCGCGTTTGCGTTTGGAAAATTGCATGAAACAGACTTCCTGCAATACCGGGTTGACGCTTGTGCTGGCATTGAGTTATTCTTCCAAAAGCGAGATCGTAGAAGCGGTGAAACAAATTGCCGCAGCGGTGAAAGGGAATGACATGAACATTGAAGACATCAATGAAGAGGTCGTATCCGAACATTTGACCACCAAAGGGATTCCGGATCCGGATTTATTGATCAGAACGGGAGGAGAACTTCGCATCAGCAATTTTTTGATGTGGCAGTTATCTTATTCCGAGCTGTATTTTACCGAAACCTATTGGCCCGATTTCGGAAAGGAAGATTTGTATAAAGCGATATCCGACTATCAGTTGCGGGAGCGCCGATTCGGAAAAACGAGCGAACAGCTTTGATTTCGGCCGGAATAAAACGATCGATTAAAAGACGATTTAATATAATTATGTATAAAAAAACGACACTTGCTTTTGCAGGTATTTTATTTTCGATTTTGACTTCTTTTTCTCAGGAAATGAATAAAGATTCTGTTGCATCGGAAAATCTTCCCGTTATTTCTTATTCAGCTACACCCAAAACATATACCATCGCCGATATTAAAGTATCGGGAGCTTCCAATTATGATGATTTTATCGTGATCGGATTGTCGGGCCTTTCCGTCGGCGAAGAAGTAACCATTCCCGGAGGAGACGAAATATCGACGGCAATCAAACGTTTTTGGAGGCACGGGCTTTTCTCGGATGTGAAAATATCGGCAACCAAAATCGACGGCGATAAGATTTGGCTGCAAATCGATTTGAAACAGCGTCCCCGTATTTCTCAAATTAATTACCACGGAATGAAGAAAAGTGAACGCGAAGATTTGGGAGCCCGATTGGGATTGGTGGTCGGAAATCAGATTACTCCCAATATTGTCGACAGAGCCAAAACATATATCAAACGTTATTTTGATGAAAAAGGATTTCGCGATGCGGATGTGACGATTGTTCAAAAAGCCGATAATACGCTGGAGAATCAGGATATTGTTGATATTTATGTCGATAAAAAAGAAAAAATAAAAGTTCATAAAATATACATCGACGGCAATGTGGCTTTATCCGACGGAAAATTAAAGAGGGTCATGAAGAAAACGAATGAAAAAGGCAAATTTAGAAACCTTTTTCGTACCAAAAAATTTGTGGCACAAGAATTTGATAAAGATAAAGATTTGATTATCAGTAAATACAATGAAATGGGGTATCGAGATGCACAGATCACCCATGACAGTATAGCCCGATACGATGATAAAACGGTTGATGTTTACCTGACGGTAGACGAAGGAGATTTGTATCATATCCGCAACATTCAGTGGGTGGGGAATACGCTTTATCCTTCGGATTGGTTGAATCAGGTATTGTCGATGAACGCCGGCGATGTATATAATCAGAAGAAGATGGAAGAACGGCTTACGTCCGATGATGACGCAGTAGCCAATGTGTACATGAATAACGGATATTTGTTTTTCAGGGTGGATCCGGTGGAGGTGAATGTTGAAAATGATTCGGTGGATCTGGAATTCCGGATCTTTGAAGGAGCGCAGGCAACCATCAATAAAGTGGATATTCAGGGGAATGATCGTTTGTTCGAGCACGTTATCCGCCGTGAATTGCGGACAAAACCCGGAGCATTGTTCAGCAAGGAAGATTTGATCCGTTCTTTACGGGAAATTGCTCAAATGGGACATTTCAATCCGGAAAACTTGAATCCCGATGTTCATCCGAATTATGAAGATGGAACAGTGGACATCGCCTATAAACTCGAGTCGAAAGCCAACGATCAGGTTGAATTTTCGTTGGGTTGGGGACAAACCGGCTTGGTGGGAAAATTAGGGTTTCGATTTACCAACTTTTCCATAAGAAATATGTTTAATACAGAAAACCGGAGAGGCATTCTTCCGCAGGGAGACGGACAATCTTTGAGTATAAGCGGACAAACCAACGGCCGTTATTATCAATCGTACAGTATTTCTTTTATGGAACCGTGGTTCGGAGGAAAACGTCCGAACACATTTTCTGTGGGCGCGTTTTATTCCCGGCAGACAAGCATAAGCAGCACTTATGCCAACAATTATTACAACTACTTGTACAGCGGTAATGATTATGACAATACGTCCATATATGCTTATGCCGATCCCAACACCTCATTTCAAGTGCTCGGGGCATCGGTCGGGTTGGGAAAACGATTGAACTGGCCTGATGATTATTTTACGATATACGGAGAAATTTCGTATCAGCAATACCGGATGAAAAACTGGGATTATTTTATTGTCCAAAACGGAAATTGCAACAATTTGAGTTTACGTATAAATTTGACCCGGAATTCAACGGACCAGCCTATTTATACCCGTAGAGGATCTATTTTCTCGTTGTCTCTCAATATAACGCCGCCTTTTTCTCTTTGGGACGGAAAGGATTATGCCGCCATGGCGAACGAATATACGGAGCGTAAATATAAGTGGATCGAATATCATAAGTGGAAATTTGATTCGAAAACGTTTACGCCGCTGACGCCTAATGAAAAGCTGGTTTTAATGACGAGAGCGGATTTCGGATTGGTCGGATATTTTAATAAATACAAAAAATCGCCGTTTGAAACATTTAATGTGGGAGGTTCGGGAATGTCGGGAACCGGCAGCATGTATGCAACCGAAACCGTTGCATTGCGCGGGTATCAGGACGGTTCTTTGGGAGGTCAGGCCTCGGCATATACCCGGATGGTGTTGGAACTTCGATACCCGTTGATGTTACAGCCGACGTCCACCATTTACGCATTAGCATTTGTTGAAGGCGGAAATGCCTGGTATGATGTAAATCGATTCAACCCGATGGATATTAAACGCTCGGCGGGAGTGGGAATACGGATCATGCTTCCGATGATCGGATTGATGGGACTTGATTGGGCTTACGGATTCGACAAGATCGGAAATACGAGAGATTACGGCGGGAGCCAGCTTCATTTTGTGCTCGGACAAGAATTTTGATTGATTAACCAAAATAGAATTATATTATAACATTATGAAAAAGATAGTATTGATAACCATAGCGGCAATCGCATTTTGCGCTTCGGGAAAAGCGCAAAAGTTTGCTTTGATCGACATGGAATATATTCTAAAGAATATTCCGGCGTATGAAATGGCCAATGAGCAATTGAACCAGATCTCGAAAAAATGGCAGGTGGAAGTGGAAAAACAATTTCAGGATGCACAAAACATGTATAAAAGCTATCAATCGGAAGTGGTTTTTTTATCCGAAGACATGAAAAAAAAGAGAGAAGACGAGATTGTAGCCAAAGAAAAAGCGGCAAACGATTTGAAACGGAAATATTTCGGGCAGGACGGAGAATTGTATAAGAAGCGGGAAAGTTTGATGAAACCCATACAGGAAGAAATTTATAATGCCGTAAAACAGGTCTCCGAAGAAAAAGGATACCAAATGGTAATGGACAGGGCATCTTCGGCAAATATCATTTTTGCATCTCCGAGAATTGATATCAGCAATGAAATTCTCGCAAAATTAGGATATTCAAAATAAATCCTTAATTTTGCAAAAAAAATCAGTCGAGTATCAATCATTTTAAATTTTAGTATATGTTAAAAAAGGTTTTAGTTGTTCTTGTAATAGCTTTTACATGTTCATTCAGTTCATTTTCGCAAGATAAGTTCGGATATCTCAATACGGCTGATATTTTGCAGGCGATGCCGGAAAGGGTGGAAGCTCAAAATAAACTTGATGCGGAAACAAGTAAGCTTGAAACAGAGCTGAATAACATGCGGGATGAGCTGAATAAGAAGTTTACGGCATTTCAACAAGAGCAAGACTCGATGTCGGAAAGTATTAAGGCGATGCGGATGAAAGAAATCAATGAATTGGATCAACGGACTCAGAATTTCTACGACGTTGCGCGTCAGGACATGCAAAAATTGCAAGTGCAATTAATGCAGCCGATCGAAGAAAAAATAAAAAACGCCATTAAGGCTGTGGGCGACGAAAACGGCTATACATCCATTATCGATGTCAATGCCGCATTATATTTGTCTCCGACAAAAATGACGGATGTTTCTTCCATGATAAAGGCAAAGTTAGGCATTAAGTAACACCGGGATACATAAAAAGAATTAAGAGGGTGGATGCAAATCCATCCTTTTTTGTATTTTTGCGTTCAAATCAGATATGCATCTGCCAAAAACACCCGGCCCGATAGGTATTTTCGACTCCGGTTACGGAGGATTGACCATTTACGGCAAAATCAAAGAAATTTTGCCGCAGTATGATTTTATTTATTTGGGCGATAATGCCCGGTCACCTTACGGCTCCCGATCTTTCGATGTCGTATATGAATTTACGCGGCAGGCTGTGCTGAGATTATTCGTTGAAGGCTGCCGGTTAGTGATATTGGCATGTAATACAGCTTCGGCAAAAGCGTTGAGAACGATACAGCAGAAAGATCTGCCGGGGTGGGATCCCGAACGCAGGGTTCTCGGAATTATTCGTCCTACCGTTGAATCCGTCGATCGTTTAACGCAAACGAAACATATCGGAATATTAGGGACGGAAGGAACGGTCAGTTCCGGGTCTTATACCATAGAAATACATAAATTGTTTCCGGAAATATCCGTGGCCTCACAAGCTTGTCCGATGTGGGTGCCGATCATTGAGAATAACGAATATTCCGGTGGGGGCGCCGATTACTTTGTGAAGAAATATCTGGACAAAATTTTAAAAGAAGATGCTCTTATCGATTTATTGATATTGGGATGTACCCATTATCCGTTATTAATCAATAAGATAAAGGAATATATTCCCGAACGGGTAAAACTGCTTTTTCAAGGAGAATACGTGGCAGAAAGTCTGGCCGATTATTTGAAACGACATCCGGAGATGGATGAAAAATGTACCAAAAATTCAAATACACGATTTTACACATCAGAGTCTCCCGATAAATTTGCCGAAATGACGTCGATATTTTTAAAAGAGCAGGTAAAAGCCGAACATATTAACATGGATATATATAACTTTTAACCGGCAGTTTTTCCATTTGCATGTATATCGAAAAGAAATATACGTCCAAAAAAGCGCGAGCGATCAAAGATTACGTGGTTATCACCTTCGGATTGTCTTTGTATGCATTGGGATGGACCGCTTTTTTACTTCCTCATAAAATAACGAGCGGAGGCATCAGCGGAATCGGTGCTTTGGTGTATTATAAATCGGGCGTTCCGATGTGGATTACCTTTTTAAGCATTAATTTGGTACTCCTCGTAGCAGCCATAAAAGTGTTGGGCTTCCGGTTCAGCATCAGAACGATTTACGGCGTTGCCGTTTTGACCTTGTTTCTGTCCGTTTTTCAACATTTCATCACCGTTCCGTTCGTAACGGAAGAGGCATTTATGGCGTGTGTAATCGGAGGAATTTTGTGCGGCACGGGAATCGGCATCGTTTTTACCGCAAACGGAAGTTCGGGAGGAACGGATATTGTTGCGGCCATTATCAATAAATATAAAAATATCACACTCGGCAGAGCCATTTTGTATTGCGACGTCATAATCATCAGTTCTTCCTATTTGCTTTTTCACAGCATAGAAAAAATCGTATACGGGTTGGTGGTGATGCTTATTTCGACCTATACGGTGGATTTAGTGGTAAACGGAGTTCGTCAGTCGGTGCAATTTTTTATTTTTTCGGGTAAATACAAAGAAATCGCCGATCAAATCAATAAAGACGTAAACAGAGGAGTAACGGTGGTTGACGGCATGGGATGGTATTCAAAGCAGCCGGTTAAAGTCATCATCGTAATGGCAAAAAAGAGTGAATCGGTCAGAATATTTCATTTGGTAAAACAAATCGATCCTGATGCATTTATTTCTCAAAGTTCGGTAATAGGAGTATATGGCAAAGGATTTGACAAAATTAAAGCCTAAAAAGCTGTAAAAATGTGAAAAAAGGTCATATTCTGTCTGAAAATGAATAAGATTTTATACTTTTACCACGGATGAGAAAATTTGTATTTGCCACGAACAACCGGCATAAATTGGAAGAAATTATCCAACTGTCAGACAACAAATTCGAAGTTCAAACGTTAAATGAAATAGGATGTTTTGAGGATATTCCCGAAACAGGAGAAACGTTGGAAGAAAATGCGTTGATGAAAGCTCGTTATATCTACCGGAAATTCGGAAAAGACTGCTTTGCCGATGATACGGGGTTGGAAATTGAAGCATTGAATAATGCTCCGGGAGTTTATTCGGCGCGTTATGCCGGAGTTGAAAAAAATCCCGAAGCCAATATGAATAAAGTGTTGAATGAGTTATCCGGTGTGAAAAACCGGAAGGCCTGTTTCAGGACGGTTATCGCATTGATTATCGACGGAAAAGAATATTTGTTTGAAGGGAAAGTGGATGGAGAAATCATCCGGGAAAAAAGAGGAATGTCCGGTTTCGGTTATGATCCGATTTTTAAAGCGGCGGATTGTGATCTGACATTTGCGGAAATGGAATTAGAGATAAAAAATCAAATAAGTCATAGAGCTCGTGCAGCCCAAAAACTGATAACATTTATAAAAAAATTAAATCCATGAGAAAAATTGTATCTTTAATAATATCGGGAGTTATTGCAACTACATTTACTGCTTATACACAAATGGCGGTGGGGGAGTGGAGAACTCATCTTGCTTATTCATCGGTGACTCAAGTGGCGGAAAGTCCTAATTTGGTATTCGGTTTTGCCAACGGCGCTTTATTTTCTTACGATAAAAGCGGAGGAGAACTCAGGGCCTATTCCAAGTTGACGGGATTAAATGACAATAATATTGTAAAAATTTCTTACAGTAAAGAGAATAACCTTTTGTTTATCGGCTACAGTGACGCCAATATTGATTTGATGTTGAACAATGGGGTGGTTAATGTTCCGGATTTCATGAATAAAGTCATGACGGGAGACAAAACAATTTATGATGTGTATTTCAAAGGGACGCTGGCTTATTTGTCGACAGGTATAGGTGTTGTTGTTGTCGATGTGAACAAATATCAAATACCGGCTACATACACCATCAAAAAAGACGATGTCGCTCTTCCTGTTTATGGAGTTGCCATTACGGATACGGAAATATTTGCATCTACATCGGCAGGTGTTTATAAAGCGAATTTAACGGACAATTTGTTGGATTATCAAAACTGGAATTTGATTCCCGGATCTCCGATAGGAACTCAATTAGTTGAATATCAAGGTGGAATATATTTATTAAATGGATCAAACGGAATCTATCAATACTTGAATTCTGCATGGTCATTGTATCTTAAAGTCAGCAATGTCAAAGCGTTGTCAGTTTCCAATGGTCGCATGTTGGTTACTGCGCCGTCTTCGGTATATTCCTATACTACGACATTGTCATTGGAGACGATAGCCGGACTTACGACTGCTTCTGCGGCTGTTTCTTCCGATAATAATTCCTATTGGGTGGCATCCGGAAGCGAAGGGTTGGTTTGTGTGAAAAATACCGGTGAAAAAATATTGAGTAATATTAAACCCAATGGCCCTATTTTGAACAATGCTCCGGAATTGATATTTTCTCCGGATTATAGTAAATTGTATGTGCCCAGCGGAGGACGAAGAGCTTATGCTTCGAATACTCCCGGCTACCTTATGGAATATGACGGAACTTCTTGGAGTAATATAAAGATTCCTTTTAATGAAGTATTGGATGTAGTGGTTGATCCTCGAGATTACAATCATCTTTTTATAGGTACTTATGCGAACGGATTATTAGAATATCGGAATGGAAATCTTGAAAAGCAGTATTTTAAAGACGGATTGACAGAGGCAAATGTTAATGGTATTGTTTGGATCACAGCTATAATTTACGATAAATACTACAATTTGTATATGCTTAATAATCAAACATTTAATATTATAAAAGTTTTGACGAAAGATAATGCTTACAAGCATTTGTATTTTGCGGAAGTGGCTCAACGAGAGTTTCCTTGTTTTAGAATTACTTCATTCGGGCAAAAATGGATTATCGGAAATTATGGTTCGGGAAAAGGTATTTTGATTTTTGATGATAATGATAATTTTGAAGTTCAAAAATACAAATGGTTTTTAAATTTTTCGGATCAAGATGGATTGACTCTCGATTCAAAGGATTATAATTACATGGCAGAAGATAGGATCGGAAATATCTGGGTAGCAACAGATAGAGGGCCGATTGTATTTAATAATGTAAAGAATGATCCGAGTATAGTATATAGCCCTAATTTTACTTGTACAAGAATAAAAATTCCCAGAAATGACGGAACCAATTTGGCCGATTATTTACTGGATAGTGAAGTGATCAATGTCATTGCTGTCGACGGAGGAAACCGGAAATGGTTGGGAACGGCAAGTAGCGGCCTTTATTTAGTCAGTGCAGACGGATTGCAAACAATACATCATTTTACCAAAGAAAACAGTCCGCTGCTTTCGAATAAAATTATGTCATTGGCAATCAATCCCAACACCGGAGAAGTATTTATCGGAACGGATGCAGGAATTATTTCATACAAAGGGGATGCCATCGAAGGGAAACCCGATTATTCAAATGTATATGTATATCCGAATCCGGTGAAACCGGACTATACCGGTATAATATCCGTGACCGGGTTAATCGAAAATTCAACGGTAAAAATAACGGACATAAGCGGTAATTTGATTTACGAAGGACAATCTCAGGGCGGACAATTCAGCTGGAGCGGAAAATATAAATCAGGGGAAAGAGTGAGCACCGGGATTTACCTTGTTTGGGCGACAAACAATGATGGCAGTCAAAGTGTCATAAGCAAGATCATGATGATAAAATAAGCAGACATTTGCGTGTAAAAAACCGACGGCATTTTCAATCCGTTCGAATGAATGATTGAGAATAAGGTCGGTTTTTTTATTCGTATGTAAAAGTCATTTACTTTATACATTCTTTGATGATTTCTTCCAAAACAGTCCTTAAACATGGTTTATTTTATATAAAATAAAAATGACCGAATACCATTTAGGTTAATTTATTACATTTGCGTAACATTTGAAAAATTACTTTCAGTAGAGGGGTACCTCTATAAAAATCGGATCATACGATTAAAAATCGTTTTGTTTTGTAACAAAGAAACAATAGACTATATGATAATACATTTCAAAAAATCCTTTCTTTTTTATACCATCGGTTCATTAATCGGCTTATCCGTCCTTATCGGATGCAGCAAAGACGATGAGGTAAAATCCTTTTCGGTAAGTCCCGTAAGATTGACATTTTCGCAAAGAGACAGCAGCCAAACAGTCCTGGTATATTCCACGGACAATTGGAAAGCTTCGAATAGCGAACCTTGGTGTACGATTTCTCCATCTTCGAGCAAAAATGAAAGTACAACCATGACGGTAACAGTTACCGCAAATACGTCTACGTCACCCAGATCGGCGTATATAGCATTGAAAGGAGCTGCGGGGCAAGATACCATAAAAATTCTTCAAACCGGAACCGTTCCGATGATTGCATTATCCCGGAACACCGCATCGATTGCAGCGGCAAGCGCTACATTAAATGTTATGGTCGCTTCCAATGTCGGCGATTGGGAAGTTTCGTCCGATAACGGTTGGATTATTTTGCCGACCATTTCTTCCGGAGCGAATTATTGTTCATTGAGAATTGTAACCAATTCTTACACACAACGAACGGGAACTGTTCGATTCAAGCAGGTAGGCGGCAATGTTTATACCGATTTGGTGATTACACAAGCCGAAAGTTCAAATTTGGAAAGAGGAGCGGACAGTACTGTTTTGGTAAAAGTTTACAATACATTGGGCGGAAGCAACTGGACATCTGATAAGCGATGGGCGTTGACCGATCCCATCACCGCATGGAAGGGAGTTACGGTGTCGAACGGACGTGTAATCGGATTAAGCCTGAACAACGGTAATTTGCAGGGGGAACTTCCGTCGGAAATATCAAATTTGACCTATTTGAAAGTGCTTTCTCTGATCGGAAACAAATTGTCGGGCAATATTCCGTCGGAATTTTCCGGATTGACCAATTTAGAAGAGTTATCCTTAAGCGGCAATTTATACGAAGGAAATATTCCTTTCGTTGCAAAAAGTATTTTATCATTGAAAAGATTGAATTTGTCGAATAATAAGTTCATCGGAAGCATTCCGGATTTAAGTTCGTTATCGAATTTGGAATATTTGTCTTTAAGCGATAATGGCTTGTCGGGAAACATACTTGACGCCATCGGTAATTTGGCGAAGTTGCAATATTTGTATTTGAATAACAATCAATTATCCGGAAGTATCCCGACCAGATTGGGAAATCTGAAGGCATTAAAAGAATTGAAATTGTACTCTAATGCGTTAACCGGCGCCATTCCTGAACAAATAGGCAATCTGACCGGTTTGACGGTTTTGGAAATAGAAGAAAACCGGTTGTCGGGATCCATTCCCGAATCATTGGGAAATTTAACCGGTTTGCTTCAATTATATTTGGATAATAATCAATTGACGGGCTCCATCCCTTCGACTTTAGGTAAATTAACCGAGTTGACGTATTTTTCGATTAATGACAATCAATTGACCGGGCCTGTTCCGTCCGAACTGGGCAATCTTTCCAAATTGGAGGATTTTCCTGCCGGAAACAATCAATTATCCGGAAATATTCCGCCTGAATTGGGCAATTTGAATGTCTTGATGACATTGAATTTGTCGAATAATAATTTGACGGGGAGCATTCCGTCCGAATTGGGCGGCATGAAATCATTGAAATTCTTGTATCTGGAAGGAAACCGATTGACCGGATCAGTACCGGAATCGTTGTTAAACCCTTCGAATCTGAATATATTCAATGTTTGTGATCAACAGCCGGGATACGGGTTCGATAATTATTGTCAATAGAATCGGTAACACAAGTCATGGGGAAAAATAAGTTGCAGAAATTCAGCGACATGTCTTTTTATCCGCATGTGTTTCAATATCCGTTTTCGGTATTGAAAGAAAAAGGATTCGAATTGAAGGCAAATTGGAATGATGCATTTTTTAAGAATGATCATCCCATCGTGCTGGAACTCGGATGCGGAAAAGGAGAATATACCGTGGGACTTGCAGAATTGTTTCCCGATAAAAATTTTATAGGAGTCGATATCAAAGGGGCCAGAATGTGGACCGGAGCAAAACAATCGTCGGAAAAAGGATTGACGAATGTTGCTTTCATTCGGACGCAAATAGAACTGATTGATCATTTTTTCGGCCCCGGAGAAGTCGCCGAAATATGGTTGACTTTCCCCGATCCTCAGATGCGAAAGGTCGGCAAGCGGTTGACTTCGAGTCGTTTTTTGCGATTGTATCGGAAATTTCTGCTTCCGGAGGGAATCATTCATTTGAAGACAGACAGTAATTTTCTGTATGCTTATACTTGGGAAATGATAAAATTAAACGATTTTCCGGTTTTAGCCGATACCGATGATTTATATCATTCGAATGTGGCCGATGATATTTTATCCATTCAGACTTTTTATGAAAAGCAATGGAGAGAACGGGGTTTGAATATCAAGTATCTTAAGTTTGTCGTCAAGGAAAAAGCGGAAATCAAAGAGCCGGATATTGAAATTCCTCACGATATTTATCGAAGCTATCACAGAGGCCGATTGAATGAACTGTTCGGAAGTTGATTTGTTAATGAGAGAAAACATAACGATGAGTCTTTATCCCAAGTTAATATTGGATGCATTATCGAAAGTAAGATATCCCGGCACCGGAAAAAATATAGTGGAGTCGGGAATGGTGGATGATGACATTCGTATCGACGGAAAAAAAGTGAGCTTTTCGATGACATTCGAAAAAGCGACCGATCCGTTTATCAAATCGGTGGTAAAAGCAGCGGAATCGGCGATTCTCATATATGTGGGGAATGATGTCGAAATACAGGGGAATATAACGGTGCATACCCGGCAAATCACTCATCCCGAACCGGAAAAATTATTGCCCCGGGTGAAAAATATCATAGCTGTTTCGTCGGGGAAGGGCGGGGTCGGAAAATCGACTGTTTCGGCTAATTTGGTGGTTGCTCTGGCGAAACTCGGTTATCGTGCGGGACTTTTGGACGCAGATATTTTCGGACCTTCAGTACCCAAGATGTTCGGCATGGAAGATGCTCGTCCCGTTTTGGAAAACCGGGAAGGGCGAGACTTGATTATTCCGGAAGAAAAATACGGCGTCAAATTATTGTCGATGGGTTTTTTTGTCGATAAAAACAATGCGACCGTATGGCGCGGCGGAATGGCGAGCAATGCCTTGAGGCAGCTGATTGCGGATGCTGACTGGGGTGATTTGGATTATTTTTTGCTTGATCTTCCTCCCGGAACAAGCGATATTCATTTGACACTGGTGCAAACGTTGGCCGTAACGGGAGCAATTATCGTAAGCACACCGCAGGAAGTAGCATTGGCCGATGCCCGTAAAGGAATTTCGATGTTCCGGAGCGATAAAATAAATGTTCCCGTTTTAGGATTGATAGAAAACATGGCCTGGTTTACTCCGGCCGAACTCCCCGAAAACAAATATTATATTTTCGGAAAGGAAGGAGCAAAACGGTTGTCCGAAGAATTACAGATTCCGTTATTGGGTCAAATACCGGTTGTGCAAAGCATTTGTGAAGGCGGAGATACCGGAACTCCGGTTGCGTTGAATGAAAATTCGATAACCGGAAAAGCATTTATTCGTTTGGCCGAAGAAGTCGTGCGGCAGGTGGAACTCAGAAACCGGAATATGGCTCCGACAAAACGGGTGGAGGTAAAATAAGAGGAAAAAATAATAAAACATTGACGTATGAAAAATAAAATCGCATTTACCATTTTTTGTATAATTATTTTTACAACAACAGGATTTGCTCAAGGGCCGTTTTTAAAAATGAATGATGCGGCATCCAAATTGAGCTACGCCGTATATGCCATCGAGAATTTGTATGTCGACACATTAAATCAGAATACGCTGGTCGAAGAAGCCATTGTCTCCTTATTGCAAAATCTGGATCCGCATTCCGATTACATGACGGCAAAAGAAGCCAAAGAATTGAATGAACCGCTTCAAGGTAATTTCGACGGAATCGGAATTCAATTCAACATGCTCAAAGATACGCTTTTTGTGGTGTCGACCATTCCCGGAGGACCTTCGGAGAAAGTCGGAATCAGGGCGGGAGATCGTATTGTCTCGGTCAATGATTCAACCATTGCCGGTGTAAATATGAGCAACACCGACGTCATGAGGCGCTTGAGAGGGAAAAAAGGAACTGTCGCCAATGTAAAAGTATTGCGCAGAGGCATCAGCGATTTGATCGACTTTAAAATTATCCGCGATAAAATACCTATTTACAGTTTGGATGCTTCGTATATGATTAATAAAGAAACCGGTTACATTAAACTGAATCGTTTTGCATCCACTTCTCACGATGAATTTTTAACGGCACTCAAAAAATTACAGGCTCAGGGGATGAAGAACCTGATTTTCGATTTGCAGGGTAACGGCGGCGGATACATGAATGCCGCGACCGATATTGCCGATGAGTTTTTGGGAGGAGGACAACTGATTGTATATACAGAGGGCGTTCATCAGGGAAAACAAACGATTAATGCAACGGATAAAGGAGATTTTGAAAAAGAAAATTTGATTGTGTTGGTTGATGAAGGCTCTGCATCGGCAAGTGAAATTGTCACGGGAGCTTTGCAGGATTGGGACAGAGCCGTGGTTATAGGCCGGAGAACCTTCGGAAAAGGATTGGTGCAACGTCCGATTCCTTTCCCTGACGGTTCTATGATGAGGTTGACCGTTGCACGGTATTACACCCCTTCCGGAAGATGCATTCAAAAACCTTATAATGGAGGCGAAGAGCAATATCAGAGAGATCTGACCGACCGGTTTAAACATGGGGAAATGGTCAGCGCCGACAGCATTCATTTTCCCGACTCATTGAAATACAAGACTTTGCGGTATGGTCGGACGGTATATGGCGGCGGCGGAATCATGCCTGATATTTTTGTACCGATGGACACAACCCGCTATACCGATTTTCATCGGAATTTGGTTGCACGAGGTGCTTTAAATCGTTTTGTCATCAATTATTTTGAAAATAACGGAACCGTTCTCAAACAAAAATATCCTGATTTTAATAAGTTTAATAAGGAATTTACAGTAACCGATGAGATGTTGCAGGAAATGATCAAAACGGGAGAAGAAGATAAAGTCAAGTATGACGAAGAACAATACCGGAAATCGAGGCCGTTGATCGAATTGCAGATCAAATCTTTGGTGGCGCGTGATTTGTTCGATCAAAACGAATATTACAAAGTGATCAATTCCGAAAACAAGCCGTTGCAAAAAGCGTTTGAAATCATCAGTGATTCCAAGGCATATTCGATGTTGCTGTCGGGGAAAAAAGAATAATCATACCACACAACAAACCCTATTAAGTATGTCGCATTTTAAATGCCAAGTCACAAAGACGGAAAGACGCGAAGTTTAAAATCTTTTGTGTGGCTTTGTATCTTTGCGTTTAAAATAGCAGATATTAAATTCTTGCTTGGTACTTATTGAGGAAAATCACCGATTATTTTATCCCTTAACCTGAAGCGATTATGCCGGGAAAATTTAAAAAGAAAAATATCATGGTGGTCGGATTGTTAATCTATCTGGGTGTCATATCTTATCTCGCTTATCCGAAATACGCGGAAAAAGGCGATTTTACGGAGTATTATATTATCATCGGAGTCACGTTGGCCGCCATTATTTTGTTGTGGGTGGTGCAGACATGGCGGAACCGGTTTCGGAGTAAAACGAGAAATGACAGGAAATAAGAAACCGGAATAATTTTATAAGCCGGGAGGACATCATAAAATCCCGATAAATATCAAGCATCTGCTTTTATTTATCGGGATTGTTCATCTTATATAATTCCTGAAACCTCTTATTGCGGCATTATACTGATGGCGTATCCGCCTCCCGGCGCCGATTTTTGCGTCAATTTCGTTTTACTGGTTACTGCCATTTTCCGAATCGTATACGATTGCGGATTGGTTTTGTAATGCGCATCTTTGCCGTCGGCATAAATGGTGGCGATGTACTTTTTACCCGCATCCAGAAAATCAAAAGAGATCGTTGACGTAAAACCTTTTTCATTGCAAACATTGCCCACAAACCAGTTGTCACTTCCTTTCGCCTTACGGGCAATGGTCAGATATTCGCCCGGTTCAGCTTCGAGGTATTTGCTGTCGTCCCAATCTATCGCCACATCCTTGATAAATTGAAAAGCATCGAGGAAACGGTTATAATTTTCCGGCAGGTCGGCAGCCATTTGCAAGGGGCCGGCCATCGTAACATACAAGGCCAATTGATTTGCTATTGTCGCATTAACATGCGAGGGATGTTCCGGAGGAAGTTTTATAACATCCATTTCGAAAATGCCCGGCGTGTAATCCATCGGACCGCCTATCAGGCGGGTAAACGGTAATATGGTCACAAGAGCGGGCTTGCTGCCTCCGAAAGACTGATATTCAGTTCCGCGGGCCGATTCGTTGCCGATTAAATTCGGATAGGTACGGCAAATGCCGGTCGGACGGGTTGCTTCGTGAGCATTGACCATGATTTTGTAATCGGCCGCTTTTTGGACGGCATACAAATAATGGTTGTTCATCCACTGGCTGTAATGGTATTCGCCGCGAGGAATAATATCGCCCACATAACCGCTTTTCACGGCATCGTAGCCGTTGTCTTTCATAAATTGGTATGCCCGGTCCATATGACGTTCGTAATTGCGTACCGAAGAAGAAGTTTCATGGTGCATAATCATTTTCACTCCTTTACTTGCCGCATACCGGTGAATTTCCTTTACATCAAAATCGGGATAAGGCGTCAGGAAATCAAAAACATAGTCCTTGGAGTGACCGAACCAGTCTTCCCAACCGATATTCCAACCTTCCACCAGAACGGCATCGAACCCGTGCAACGCGGCAAAATCAATATATTCTTTCACGTGAGCCGTATTGGCGGCATGACGTCCGTTCGGTTTTACTTTGGTATAATCGGTAACACCCAATTGCACACTCTGTAAATCCGTATAAGCCCAAGAGCTTTTGCCGGTGATCATTTCCCACCAAACGCCGATGTATTTCACGGGTTTAATCCAGGAAGTATCGCTGATTTTGCACGGTTCGTTCAAATTCAACGTAATGCGGGAAGCCGGTATATCGCGAGCGTCGTCACTGACAACAATCGTACGCCACGGACTGACGCAAGGAGTCTGCAAATGCCCTTTCGAACCGTTGGCATCGGGTGTGAGCCACGATTCGAAAATGAAATTCTTATCGTCCAGATTCAAGTGCATGCAAGCATAATCAATCAAAGCGGCTTCGTGCAGATTGATATATAACCCGTCGGCGGTTTTCAGTTGCAATGAAGTTTGTACGCCGGTCGGAGAAAATGACGTTTGCGAAGAATTTTCCGTAACGGCGTCTTTCATCAAACCGCGGATTTCCGACAGGCGGGAAATCGTATAATCGTATTCCTGCGTATCGTAATCGCCCGGAATCCAAAACGCGGTATGGTCTCCGGTCATGGCAAATTGAGTGTGTTCTTCTTTAAGGACGAAATAAGTCAGGTTGTCTTGTTTCGGAAATTCATAACGAAACCCCAATCCGTCATCAAACAAGCGGAAACGGATAACGATTTGCCGCGTGGTTGCCGGTTGATTCAGAGTAACCGCCAATTCGTTGTAATGATTGCGGATGTTTTTTGTTTCGCCCCAAACCGGTTGCCAAGTTTCATCGAAAGCGGCGGTTTGAGTGTTCGTGATTTGAAATCCGCTGTACAAATTGGCTTCAACTTTTTGGGCCTCCGATTCTTTTTGTTTTTCGGAAGAAAAATTTTCGAAGGTGTGTTTTTCACCTTCCGACATCAATTCCAATCCCAATTTACTCGGCTTTATAACTTCTTTTCCTTTGTAAATCAAGGCATAAACAGGCGAACCGTCGGCGGAAAGCGAAAAATTCATCTGATATTTCCCATCGGGAGAAGTCAGCGTCTGTGCAATAGCTGTTGAACACATTAATAAAAACAAAAGAAGTGTCCCATTAAATTTTTTATTCATATTATTTACATTAAATCGATGATATAAACTCCTTTAGCCGGAATCGTGATTTCTTTTTTTAAATCGATGATGGTATTCGAAATAATGTCTTTTCCCGAATCGGCATCTTCAATCACTTCCCGGTATTTTTCCGGCGACAGCTTTTGATCTTTGTCCGAACCGTTTAAAATAACCAGTACTTTATTGTCGTTGTAAATTCTTGCATAAACATAACATTCCGTTTCCCAATCGGGTACGTAATGAATCAATTTTCCGTTGGCGACAGCCGGGTTGGTTTTGCGCCATTGCAACAGTTTTTGCAAGTAATTGAAAGCCTCGTTTTGCAAACTTGTCCGACCTCCGGCAGTAAACGCATTGACGGCATCTTCCTTCCAGCCGCCCGGAAAATCCTTACGCAACATTCCGTCTCCTTCGCTTTTTTCACCGTACATCAAAATTTCCGTACCGTAATACAATTGCGGGATGCCGCGCGTGGTCAGCAGGAAAGCCAACGCCTGCTTGTAACGGTTCAAATTTGTTTCGTCTTTTTTCATGAAACGGCTCGTATCGTGATTATCCAAAAATACAAGGATATTATCTAAATCTTCATAAATAAAATCTTGTGCAATGACTTCATAGATTCTTTTCCATGGATTATAGTCGGTGGAAAGGGGATCGAACGCCTGATTATAGACCGTCATCAGATTAAAATCCATAATGGTTTTCAGATAAGTCTGCTTTTTATTGAGTTTCGAGTTGCGTTGCCACCAAGCCAATGGAGCGCCGGCAGCGTACCACGATTCGCCCACGATGTTAAAATCGGGATATTCTTCGAAAACCCGACGTACCCATTCCGCCAGAAAATCGAAATCGGCATAAGGATGCGTATCATGACGGATGCCGTCGATGCGGGCATATTCAATCCACCAGATACTGTTTTGAATCAAATAATCGGCCAACAACGGGTTGCGCTGATTCAAATCGGGCATTGCCGGCACAAACCATCCGTCGGTCATGCCCGAAATTTCCGATTGCGGGGCATGGACATCCATCACAGTGAAAAGATTGTGCGTTGTCTGTACAAAACCGTCCTGATGATTCAACCAATCGTTGCAGGGAAAATTGTTCATCCACCAATGCCGGTTGCCGCAATGGTTGAAGATCATATCCATTACGATTTTCATCCCCCGTTGATGGACATTTTCAATCAACCGGCAATATTCTTCATTCGTTCCCAAACGATGATCCACCCGATAAAAATCGGTGATGGCGTAGCCGTGATACGATTTGTATTTTTCGGGACTGTTCATCATATTTTCCAAAACCGGATTGAGCCAAATGGCGGTTACCCCCAAATCACGGAGATAGTCCAAATGCGCGTTGATCCCGGCCAAATCACCGCCGTGACGGGCAAAAGGTTCATTGCGGTCTATATCTTCATCGTCCCAAACATCGTTGGAAGGATCTCCGTTGGCAAAACGGTCGGGCATAATCAGGTACAACACATCGGAAGGATTAAACCCTTGAGCGCCGGTCGTTGTGGCGCGTGCTTTCAATTCATACGTTTGTTGTAGGGGCTGGGCTTGTCCCTCCTCTTGTTGTTGTGGAACAAAATTCAAATTCATAACGCCCGGTTTTGTTTCTTTTCCGATTTCCAGATAAATAAACAAATAATCGGGATTATCGACGCGGACGATTTTATTCAAACGGACGCCCGGATATTCGAATTGCAAATCGGAACGGGCAATATCTTTTCCGTAAACCAGAATCTGGAGTTCGGGATTTTTCATGCCGACCCACCAGAAAGCCGGTTCCATGCGTGTAATTTCCAATGCTGTTGCAGACAAGGAAAAGCAAAACAATATAAACGGAATTAATATTTTTTTCATGATTAAGAGAATGAATTTATTGTTTGTTTAATTTAAAAAAGGCCGTCCGTTCGGACGGCCTTTTTCTATAGAAAAACCGATATCGATTTATTGTTTAACGATCGTACACGTGTAAGCCTTGGGATCACCTAATTTCAATGTAATCAGGTAAGTACCGCTTGAAGCAACCGGAATATTGTCTCCGTTGTACGTTAAATTGTTTACGTCGCCGCCGAGATTAATATCCCAACCATTGTTTGCACGGAATTTGAATGCTTTTCCTCCTGCTAAATCAGTCGTAACGGTCCATTCACCCGTTGCCGTGTTCAATTCCATTGACGTAGAAGCATCCCAGCCTCCGGACGTTGCGTCTCCGATCAATCCCCACTCAGTGGCTGTAGCCGTATAGGTGTACGGTTCTTTCGACAAATCAACTGTCAGGCGGTAAAATCCGTCTGCGGAAACACTTAAATTTCCGGCGCCACCGTCAATAGAAAGCTCACCGCCGTCTCCGCCATTACCGTAATTGATGCCGGTCCAATTGGGAGCGGAGGTAAACTTAAATTCATTTCCGGCTTTCATATACACATACCCGTCGAATTTCCAATCCAGATCAGGTGAAAATACAATGGGTGCGGTAGGAGGATCCCATACCGTACTTTGATGAGCACCGGGAACATACAGTTGTCGTAACGGATTGCCCAATAACTCGATGGTATAGGTAGATTCCAACATGTTGATGGTAATTTTCACCCAACCTTCTTCTTCCACAAGCATCGCTCCGGCATCGTTACCTGCCACCAATACTCCTTCTAAGTCAGTATTGCCGTTTTCAGGATTGCCAAGCACTCCGCCCCAATCACCTGAATCTTTGCTTGATTGCGGAACGATTTTGAAATTAGAGTTTGCCGCCATTTGAACCGTAATGGTAAAAACGGGATCGTCATACACATCCTTATCGCTGTGATAGAATTTGTAGTTATCCGATAGATTGTCGAAACTCCAACCGTTTACATCGCCGATCAGATAGTAAGCCGATTCAATGATGACATTTGAATAAGGCGTAACATTGTAAGCTCCGAACACAGCCGGCATAGAGGAAATCAAGGAGGCCGAAGTTCCGTCCAGAATGTAAATATAATTCCTCAGATAAATAGTATGTTCATCGGGAGCTTTCGAGTTAAATAACGTTTTCACGGCTTCGCTTAAATCGGACGAGAGCGTTGTTGCTGCGTTATCGGCGCTTGTAACGGGTAATGCTACCACATTCCCGAAATCCGGAGTATCGGAAATTTCGGTTCTGAACATTACCGTTGCGCCTTCCGCCATAACCGGCGTAGCCGTTACTTTTGCCACTTGAAATACTTGTTCTTCCTCTGTCAGCACCAAAGGTGAGTCCGATTTGAAATCATCGCCGGGAGCTACGGTAAAACCTTCAATCACCTGCGGAGCTTCTTGCGGATACGATTGCGGAGGAGTCACATTAAGACCCACCTCGTCCGAACATGCAGAAAAACCGGCTACCAGGAGCGTTGCTAAAAAGAAATATATTTTTTTCATTGTTTATCGAATTTTATTTTTAATAAATAAGCATAAGGGCATTTCTACCCTTATGCCCGGATTTTTTTATTCAATTTTACCTGTTCCCTTCGTGAAGTTGATGTACAATTTTTGACCGGCGTTTCCGGATACTCTTGTTTGGTCACCACCTGTTCCCCGGTATTCCAATTTGCCGTCGAATACCATAAATTCGGTATGCCACCAATCTTCGCCGCTGATAACAACACACGCACGAACTCCGTCTTCGTCTGTGCTTACACTTCTGGCAAATGCAGGCGATACAAAATCTGCATCAGCACCTAATGAAATGTCGGGCACTGTAAACAGATTATCGTCGCCGGCGCTAAATATTCCGGCCTCACTCCATACACGTCCGAACAAGTAAACCTTCGGTTCGAGGAACTGTACGTGGTAAATATAATCACGTCCTGAAATTTCGGTCGTTACCACTACGATATACCAGCCCGGATTTCCGATCACAATATTATCATCGCCCGAAATACCGGCCAACGTTCCGGAAGCATCGTCAATATCGGCGGTTTTCATGCCGAAATCGTTGCCGTCCCACGCTTTTGCCGTATTAAATTTAATTTCGGCATTGTTACCGTCTGTTTTTCCCAGATATTGCATCACCCAGAATTTACCTTCCGTTCCCCAGACGGGTACCATTTGAGTTGCAGCATCCCAATTCCAGCCGACAACATTTCCGATCAGGTAGATATTTTCCGGCATGACCATGGGTTGCAGTGCGAAGTAGCTTTTCACCTGCGGCAATTCGATGGCATTCGACAACACTTGCCGGCTGCCGTCTGACAGTTCGGCAGACAACCGGATATAAACGGAAAACAGTTCTCCCGTCGGGAAATCCGCTTCATCGGTAATTCCCAACAAGTTCACCATTGCGACTGCTATTTCGGAAGCGTCGACCTCCATCTTTGCCGAGTTGTAAAATGTGGGAAGCGTAACAAAATTCTCAAACGAATTATCCAGCGCCACTTGTACCCGGTAGGTGGTTGCAGCGGTAAAGCCGTAATCCGGTTGTGAGCAGGTCAACAGAACAGATTCCGTATTTATCAAATCATAAATACCGGAAACATAGGGCGGACTATTCAATACAAAAGTGTCCGGTGTCAATGCTGTCGGATGGTCGATATCCGTATCGCAAGCCTGAAAGAAAGTCAGGCCCGCAAGTAACATCATGATATTATATATTTTTCTCATTGTTTATCTGTTTTATTTTTAATGTTTAACAATTATCGGTATTAATTATATCCCGGATTTTGTTTCAAATTTTTGTTCATAAGCAGTTGGTCTCCCGGTATCGGAAACAGATTGCGATACGCGGGGATTGTCATACCCTCGTATGTATTGCCTTTCCACTGCCATATATAATTGCTGCCGGTAAATTTGTCGAAACGAATCAGGTCCTGACGACGCCAGCCTTCCCAATAGAGTTCACGGGCGCGTTCGTCCAAAATGAAATCAAGCGTAAGGTCACTTTGCGAAATGTTTGAAATTCCGGCACGAGTGCGAAGCTCGTTTACATAAGTAAGGGCCTGCGCAATGTTTCCATTACTGCGAACAGCTGCTTCGGCATACATTAAGTAAACGTCTGCCAGACGAAACAAAGGATAATCGGTATCCACAAAGGTTGCGTCGCTGCCCTGCGCGCCGGTAGAAGTTACATTGCGGAATTTGGTTATGCCGTAACCGAATTTTGTATTGGTATTCAACTCGGTTAAATCAAGCGAGTGACCTTCGGTAAAGAACATCGCCCGGTTATCGTTGCTTGTAAACTTATTGTAAAGTTGCGGACGAGTGGTCATACCGTTCCAACCGCCAACGCCAAATGCATCTAAACCGCCCATATCACTCAATACTTCTGTCTGAATGACAAAGGTCATACATCCATACGATTGCAAATGCAAACCGTCTTGCGGAATCGTAAAGATATATTCGCTTGCACTGCTGTTTTTATCATTGTCAGCCAGGAAAAGGTAACTGTAATTCGATCCGATTGAATAACCGGCATTAATGATGTTTTCGCACATGCTGATACAATCGGCGAAGCGGTTGGTACCCGTCCATACTTCGGCATTCAGATACAGTTTTGCCAGCAACATCCACGCCGAGGCTTTGTCCACACGACCGTATTCGTTGGTGCGCGGATCTTTCAAGTCGGGAATAATGGCAAGCAATTCGCTTTCCACGTAAGCGAAAAGTTCCGAACGTGATTTTTCTTGCGGAAGTTCTCCCAAGGGAACATTTTCGTCAATAAAACCGAACTTTCCAAACAAGTCAATCGCATTGAAATAAGAAAATGCACGCAAGAAACGAACTTCAGCCCGATAGGTTTTCACTTCAGGAATAAGATCGCTTTGTCCCCTGTCGTTCAGTTTTCCGTCTTCCGTCATGTTCAGATACTCGCTTATAGCACGAGCTTGATAGGAAATACGAAGATACATGGCACGGATAAATTGATTATCCACACTCCATGTTGTGGTTCCTAATTCGGGAATACCGGCATTGTCCCAATGAATGATGGCTTCATCAGTGGTTCCTTCCTGCATCACCCAGTAAGCACGCATGTATTGTCCGTAACCGTTATCCAACCCTTGAATGTCGCTTGAACCGGCATCTATCGGTCCGCTGACTGCTAAACCGGCATATAATTTACCCAGATTTTGTCTGTAAGCTTCCGGATTAGTTCTAAAGATTTCGTCAGTAATAATGGAAGAGTCTTCCGGGATAACGTCCAAATCGTTCATACATGAGTTAAAAGCAAGCGTTGCTATTACTGCACAAGCTAAATATTTTGTTGTTTTAAATATATTTTTCATATTGTATTTTACTTCTAAAATTAAAAATTAATGTTCAATCCCAGCAGGAATGTACGCGGACGCGGATACAATCGATCGATTACGCCCGGCTTAATAGCATCAATAACTGCATTATTGCTTCCGGCTGCGACTTCAGGATCTTTTACATTCGCGTTGGTCAGAATCAGAATATTTTGAACAGAGAAATAGACACGCATATCTACGCCCTTTATAATTTGATTGAAGTTATAACCCAATGTCGCATTGTCCCATTTTAAGAAAGAACCATTTTCAATCCATTCGTCGGACATTCGTTTTATATCGTCGGAAATGAGATATTTATCAGAATAAATATTGTGCAAAAAACTGCCGCTCGGATCAAGTTTCACACGATAGGAATTATTAGCTGCTGTTTGGTTGTAAATATAGTTTCCGATACTTGCACGCCATGCCATGGCGAAGTCGAAGTTTTTATACGACAAGTTGGTGGAGAATCCCATAATTGCAACCGGATTCGGACTGCGGAAGAAATACCGGTCTTTGCTGTCAATTGTTCCGTCTCCGTTCAAATCTTCAAATATACCCTCCATCGCATTTCCCTTTTCGTCATACACCTGCCTGTAAACATTGTAGGTGTAAGGCGCATAACCTATTTGAAATATCGAAAGAGGAACACCGCCGCCACCGTCTGAAATAAAAGTTCTTTCATTGCTCGAATTTTCCGAATAGTCGGTGATTTTCAATTTATTCATAGAAACATTGTAGGCCAGCGACCAGTTAAAGGCTCCTTGTCGTTGATTACGAATGACGTCCCAATTCAAACCGAGTTCTATCCCTTTGGTAGAGAAAGCCCCATCGTTCATATATATTTGATTCGCAAAGTTTACACCCGCAGGTATCATTACGTTTGCCAACAAATCCTTCGATTTTTTGTAATAAAGATCAAGCGAACCATATATGCGATTTTTAGCAAATCCAAAATCCAAACCGGCATTGTAGGTGGTTGTTTTTTCCCATTTCAAATCAGGATTGTATGCCTGAGGATAAATAGGATAAGCATTGGGATCTCCGTAAAAATATTGAGAAGCGGTACTTGTTCCGACTCCATACAACGGTAAATAACGGTTGATGTTAATTCGTTCATCTCCGTAAAGATTTTGTTGTCCGGTAACACCCCAACCTAAACGTAATTTTAAGTTAGAAAGAACATTCTGATTTTTCATAAATTCTTCTTCACTCATACGCCAAGCTAAACTTGCAGCAGGGAAAACACCCGAGCGGTGGTCTTTTGAGAACATGGAAGAATGGTCGTTTCTTAACGTTAGAGTAAGCATATATTTATCCCAAAATGACAAGTTTGCACGACCAAAATAGGAAATCAACACTTTCGGCGTATAAGTTTTGTCCAATGGTAATTCAATTGTATTTACAAGAGCATGCTTAATCATATCACGACTGTCGTGTTCAGTACCCTTATTAAATTTTTGGTAAGAATAACCGCCGGTCACATCCATCGTGAAGAAATCGAACGTATTGTTGTATTTCAAATAAAAATCTAACAATTTGTTGGTAGAATTGCCTTTGTTATGCCATTCGCTTTCTATGGCTTCGGTAATTCCGTTATAGGTAAACATATGATCGGCCGTTTTGTTGGAAAAATAATTTTCATTCCACTTTTCTTTTTGCAACCCTAAATTCAAAACAGCATTCAACCCTTTAACAAAAGGAATCGCATAGTCGAATTGCACATTTCCCCAAAGTTTCCATACATCGGAATTATGATCGACTTCTTTTAATCTCTCTACCGGATTACGTCCCGACAAATTGTTCGGTATTCCGGTGGCATCCAGCCATTCATAATATCCGAGATAGGAGGCATTTTCGTCACGGCCGCCATTTACAAAAACAGGTTTTGTCGGGTCAAACATAATAGCATCCGAGATTGCACTTTCCTCGGCTTTGTCGTATTTTTCGTAAGAGCCGTTTACATTTACATCTATTTTCAACGTATTATTGAAAAAAGTAGGATTCAAAACAATACCTGTATTTGCACGCTGATAACCCGAAGTAGTCAATAAACCGGGAGTATCGTTGTATCCTACGCTAATACGAGCCGGCAGGAAAGAACTGATTTTACCTAATGCAGAAAGATTGACATTAGTACCCACGGCACTTTTGAAAATTTCTTTTTGCCAATCGGTGTTATACATTGTTCCATTGTACCCCAACATCTCAGCCGATGACTCCCGGAAGTTAGTTACCGCATTGATAAAATCGGGTTGGCTGAGCATATCAACCGTCCAAGGCACCGTCATTACCGATCCTTGTGCATCAAGATTAAATTTCCATTTGCCTTCGCCTCCTCTTTTGGTGGTAATCAGAATGACCCCGTTAGACGCCCGCGAACCATAAATTGCAGTAGCCGAAGCATCTTTCAAAACCGAAAATGACTCAATATCATTTGGATTGATTTGCGAAATGGAAACATCTGCCAAAGGGAGCCCGTCGACTACAATCAGCGGATCATTGCTTGCATCTAAAGATGCGCCTCCGCGAATACGAATTTGAGAGCCTGTTCCCGGATTACCATTAGGTATTACCAGCACGCCGGGCATACGACCGGTCATCAGGTTATCCGCAGTGACAATAGATCCTTTATTCATGTCTTTGGCGGTCAACAATTCTACAGACCCCGTCGCATCCGCTTTCTTAACCGTACCGTATCCGATGGCTACTACTTCGGTTAACACCCGCGAATCTTCCTTTAATATAATATGGAGTGTGGATTTTCCCGCCACCGGTACTTCCTGAGTAATAAGCCCGACAGATGAAACAACCAACACTGCATTGTCGGCCACGGTCAACCGGAAACTTCCTTCAACATCCGTAGCTGTCCCGTTTGAAGTCCCTTTCGCCATGATGGAAGCGCCGATAACCGGTTCGCCGGCAGCATCCACAACAGTCCCGGAAACGGACTTTGAGTTTTGAGCAGATACATTTAAATTCACCAACAGCCAGCATACAAGCAATATACATGTCCGTCGAATCTTTTTAAAATCTGTTTTTTTCCTTTCTTTCATGATACTTTCATTAAAAGTGAATAAATTATAATTAATAAAATTTTTTGATAAAAATAGAGAAAAAGAAAACATCAAAAATCACATCAAATAAAAATCTAAATACAATATAGAGTTAAAATATTGATAATAAATATTTTAAACTTAATTTAAAGTACATAAAATCTAAAAAAATCAGAGTTAATTTGGTCGAAAAATAGACAATAAGCAGGCAAAAAAACGAATGAATGAATAGACAACGGCGAAGTCCTTCCGTCAATAAGCGCAGGGCATCGCCCGGTCGTATTCGGAAAATTTGTAAAATGTTGATATATAGTAAGATAAAAACCTTATTCTTGAAAAAATCCGCTTGGCAGAAGTCAAGAATCTATATGACCAATTTCCATTATTCCCTTATTGACAATGATTTAATAAGGAAGTAGGGGAGAGTTAGAAGGTAATCCCGGAGCTGCCAAGGGAACTTCCGGAAAATAAGGTTTTTCGGAGTGATTAAAATCTTCCGAACATGATCGGGCATCGCCCTGCGTCTCCCGTCCGTCCCGATTCCGATTTATCGAAAACCGCACGAGCGAAGGGCAGGCTCCGGCGGTAACCGGGACAACCGATTAAAAAAACAAAAGCCCATTACCGAGAATCGAATGGACGATTTTATCGGAATGGACTCCTGTCGTAATTATTTATCCTTGACACAAAAGTAGATTATAATTTACAATCCAAGCGTCTACCGGCATCTACCGGTGCAATAAATATTTTTTAACATAATGTAATGCAATTCGCTATAAACCAATATATTGCGTTATTTATTAAAAGTTAAATAACATTAAAATCAAACATAGCCATAAAAAGCATCGATATTTGCTATATTTTTTGCCGGAAAATCCTTTGATTTTTCCAAAAAAGAACCGCAAAATTATCCGCCGTGACGGAGATGTTTTTCTACCAATATACAATGCCTACGGCATTGATTACAGACTACAAACGATATTTATTTTGTTGATTAAAATGTTTTTACTTCTTAACTTGATGACATTGGGTATCGCTCCACGCTATTGATTTTGCTCTTTCAGAGCAGCGGGATGCATTTGACGCAGGTTCAGGCACGCCGTAGAGACGTGGCATGCCGCGTCTCTACATGAATTATTTTCCGATTTTCATGACTTGTTCTTCCAAATTTTCCTTGTTTAAGGATTTGTGTTTTAATTTACTGCGATAAGTGTAAACCGTAGTAATCGAATAGCGTAGAAACAAAGCAATTTTTGCGCTGTCGTTGATGCCTAAACGAATCAGAGCGTAAATGCGTAATTCGGTATTCAGTAATTCGCCGGGTTTGGGTTCCTGTTTTTCTCCTTCCGGAAATAACGCATTGAAATCTGTAATGAAAGTCGGATAAATCCGTAAAAAAGTTTCGTCGAAATTGTGAAAAAAATCGTTCAACTCCATGTCGATATACTGGGTGGACTTGAGGGCGGCATACAATTCATCCACTTTGCCCGAAGCGGCAATCCGGTTCAGGTTGCGGCGGTAATCATTCAGCTTTTCGATATAATGTGAACAAAGATCGATGAATTTGCCCAGATAAATTTCTTTCACCAGATTGGTTTCCGACAATTTCCGGTTTGCAAGCATAAACTCGTCGTTTAAATCATGCAACCGGGTGTTGGAATCTTGTAAATCGGTATTCAAATCCTGCAACTTCTGATTGGTTTGATACAGTTCCGTCCTTATTTTGACAATTCGTTGCATTTGCCGGTAAACATAGATGACAGCAGCCACCAAAAACACCAACAAGATGCTCACCAACAACAGATAACGTTTCAATTCTGTCTTTTGCTTCATCGCTTTTGCCTGATAAGCGCCGTCGATAATCGGAAAAATTTTGGTGATTTCGTAAGTCCGGAAACGGGCATTGCAAAAAACCGCATCTTCCATAGACGATTGGATATATTTATACGCCCGGTCAATCTCTCCTTCCTGATATAAAATCAACGCCAGAGCTTGCATGGACGTATTTTCTTTAACCGCATTCTTGATGTCGCAGATCGCCGAAATGGCATAATATTTTTTCTGCATTTCCAAATTTCCGTCTTTTTGGTAAATGCCGGCGAGAATATTAGAAAAAATCGCTCGTTCGCGGGTTTCCGTAACCGATTGCGACATCAATTCGAGCAGGATTTTTTCAGCTTCCCGGGTTTTGTTTTCATCCGTTAATTTTTCGGCAATCAACACTTTATATTGTGTTGAACCGGAAGGCACAATCTGTAGTAAAGAATCGCGGTAG
Organism: Candidatus Azobacteroides sp.; assembly: GCA_009787405.1. Taxonomy (GTDB): domain Bacteria; phylum Bacteroidota; class Bacteroidia; order Bacteroidales; family WRGA01; genus WRGA01. Next base: position 27,753 of record WRGA01000125.1, on the reverse strand, counting down.
AGGCTGCTGTAATGAAAATACTCGTTATTTCTGTCCATCTGCGCATTCGCATAATAGCGATACAACTGTTTGTAGGCTTCGTAGTAGTTGCACAGCAGTTCCTCCGGCAAATATTGAAAACGGCTTCGGTCGAGACTTCCCAGATTCTGAATCGACTCGAAAAATTTACCGCATTGCCAATACGAGTAGGATAACTCCAATTTGGTTTCGTAAAAATAAGGATCATTTTGCATGCGCTTGGCAATCGCCAGACTGCTTTCCAGATAATGGAGCGCGGAATCCGTCTGATAGGCCCTGTACTCCAGATAAATCTGCCGGTTGAGCGAATATTGCTGCGTAAGTGTCAAACCCGGGAATCTTAGCATTTGTTTAATTTCCTTGATCTCCCCTTCTTTTTCTTGCGCATAAATTTCTTTCTGATTCAATTCTTGTTCCAGTACCTGAAGAATAGAATCATTTTCAGACCGGGTATAAGCGTATGCCTGATGAATAAAGAAAAAGACCGGAAAAAAAAGCAATGCAGTTTTTTTCATGGGTGTATTTTTATTATAAAGGCCGGTAAAAATACAAAATCAAAGAAAAAAGGGCAAATAAATATTCGCCCTTTAAATTATCCGGTTATAAATTAACAAATTTTATTGATCAAAAATCAATACCGGTAATGTTCGGGCTTGTAAGGGCCGTTTACCGAAACGCCGATATAGGCGGCTTGTTTCGGAGTTAATTTGGTCAGTTTCACGCCGATTTTATCCAAATGCAATCGGGCAACTTCTTCATCCAACTGTTTCGGCAGACGATAGACGCCGACCGCATATTTTTTTGTGAATAATTCGATTTGCGCCAATGTTTGGTTGGTAAACGAATTACTCATCACAAACGAAGGATGCCCCGTTGCACACCCCAAATTCACCAGACGCCCGTCAGCCAGCAGCAAAATCGAATGACCTTCCGGGAAAAAATATTGATCCACCTGCGGTTTGATGTTGCGGGCTTTGATGCCCGGATATTTTTTCAATTTTTCAACCTGAATTTCATTGTCGAAATGCCCGATGTTGCAAACAATCGCTCCATCCTTCATTTTTGCCATGTGTTCGACGGTGATGATGTCGCAGTTTCCGGTGGTGGTGACATAAATGTCGCCTTCGGAAAGAGCATCTTCCACCGTGGTCACTTCATACCCTTCCATGGCGGCTTGCAATGCGCAAATCGGATCAATTTCGGTTACGATCACTCTTGCACCGTAAGAGCGCATGGATCCGGCGCAGCCTTTTCCCACGTCTCCGTAACCACAGATAACGGCTGTTTTTCCCGCAATCATGATGTCGGTGGCACGTTTGATGCCGTCGGCCAGCGATTCACGGCATCCGTACAGATTATCGAATTTCGATTTTGTCACCGAGTCGTTTACGTTAAAAGCAGGGAAAAGCAGTTTACCTTCCTGCATCATTTGGTATAACCGGTGAACTCCCGTTGTGGTTTCTTCCGAAACGCCGCGGATTTCCGGCACTATATCCGTGAAAAACCGGTTGTTTTCTTTTACTATATTTTTCAGGATGGCAACCAGCTCTTTTTCGTCTTCACCGTGAGTTTCTTTATTCAGGGACGAAGCATTCTTTTCGGCTTCAAATCCCATGTGGATCATAAGCGTGGCATCGCCTCCGTCATCGACGATGACATTCGGGCCTTTTCCGTTTCCGAAATTTAATGCTTGCAAGGTACACCACCAGTAATCGGCCAATGTTTCGCCTTTCCATGCGAAAACCGGAATGCCTGCAGCCGCCATGGCAGCCGCCGCATGATCTTGCGTGGAATAAATGTTGCAACTGATCCAACGCACTTCGGCGCCCAATGTTGTCAGAGTTTCGATAAGCACGGCGGTTTGAATCGTCATGTGTAAAGACCCTGTGATGCGCGCTCCTTTCAACGGCTGTTCTTTTCCGTATTTTTCACGAAGCGTCATCAATCCGGGCATTTCTTTTTCGGCCAACTCAATTTCTTTACGTCCGAACTCGGCCAAGCCCATATCGGCCACCTTGTACGGTAATGTTGAAAATAATTGTTCTGACATGTTCGAATTTATAATTAAAATTAATTAAGTATATTGCAAAAACCGGTTTATATTTTAAACGCCGGGTACTTACATGAGGATGATTACCATCTTTTCTTTCCGCCGCGGTTTGATTGGTCATCGCCGCGATACCTGCCTCCGCCGCCTCTCGAGCTTCTCGAAGAACCCCTTTCCGACGACGGGCTGTCTTGAGCGATTTCAACCGAAACCTTGCGGCCCATGAATTGCTCTCCGGAGAGCGCTTTCATTACGGTTTTGGCGCTGCGTTCTTCCACGTCGAAGAACGAGAACGTTTTCATCAAATCGATTTTTCCGATGGCAACCCGTCCCGGCACATTTTGATTGATAAACTCGATCAAAACATTCGGATACAGTCCGTCAGTTTTTCCGACATTGATAAACATCCGGGCATATCCGCTTTCCGCCGATCGACGTCCGCCGCCGTTCCTGTCTCTGCCTTTCGATCCGAAATGATCGGCTCGGTCTTTTTTGCGATCCGATCTTTCATCCGGCTGTTCAATTTCTTTAGCCGACGAATAATAATCAATCAATCGGTCAAATTCGAAAGAGACGATCCGTTTGATCAAATCTTCCTGACTCAACCATTCCAATTTCCGGATGATGGGCGGAAGATAAGCGGCGATTTCTTCTTCATTGACTTTCACTTTCTCGATTTTATCGACCAGATTGAACAACTGCTTTTCGCAAATCTGGCTTCCGGAAGGAACTGGTCTTGCTTCAAATTTTTTTCCGATATTTTTTTCGATTTCACGAACTTTACCTTTTTCCTTTACGTGGATGATGGCAATGGATGTACCCGATTTTCCCGCACGTCCCGTCCGTCCGCTCCGGTGCGTGTACGATTCGATGTCGTCGGGCAATCCGTAATTGATGATGTGCGTCAAGTCGTCCACATCCAATCCGCGGGCCGCCACATCGGTGGCCACCAACAATTGCAAGTTGCGGATGCGGAATTTCTGCATCACGCTGTCACGTTGCGCCTGCGACAAATCTCCGTGCAACGAGTCGGCATTGTAGCCGTCCTGCATCAGTTTATCGGCGATTTCCTGCGTTTCCCTGCGGGTACGGCAGAAAATAATACCGTAGATATTAGGATAATAATCGGCAATTCGTTTGAGCGCCAAATATTTGTCTTTTGCATGCACCATGAAATAAACATGCTTGACATTTTTTGCGCCCTCATTTTTCGTTCCGATGACGATTTCCTCCGCTTCTTTCATGTATTTTTTGGTGATGCGGGCAATTTCGGGAGGCATGGTCGCGGAAAAGAGCAAGGTGTTTTTTTCGGTCGGAACTTCCGCCAAAATAGCATCGATACTTTCCGAGAAACCCATGTTCAACATTTCGTCGGCTTCATCCAAAATAACATTTTGAACGCCCGACAATTTCACCGTTTTGCGGTTGATTAAATCCACCAACCGTCCGGGAGTGGCAACGACAACATGAACGCCTTTTTTCAAGGTGTTGATCTGACTTTCGATGCTCGATCCCCCATATACCGGCAAAATACGCAATCCGTCGATGTATTTGGAATAATCACTGAGGTCTCCGGCAATTTGCAGGCAAAGTTCGCGTGTGGGACATAAGATCAATGCTTGCGGTTGTTTGTTTTTGACATCAATTTTCTGTAAAATCGGAAGTCCGAATGCAGCAGTCTTTCCGGTTCCGGTTTGTGCCAGCGCTATTAAATCGCTGTTTGTTCCTTGCAGTAAAAAGGGGATAACTTGTTCTTGTACGGGCATCGGATTCTCATACCCGAGCTCTTCTATGGCGTGCAAAATATCCGGTGCAACGCCTAATTCTTCAAATGTCTTCATTTATAATTTTTGATTCGGGCGCAAAGGTAGTGATAATTAACCGGATATTAATATAAAAAACGGAATTTTTATTGTTGACGGCTGTATCTACGATTGGTTACAAAGTTGATAATTGTTGTGTATCTATAAACTTTTTTATACTTTTGTCGGTTCTTTTTAAGAAGGGTTGTGTGATAATCGGCCTTTAAAAGTTATTATCGGAATAAAAAATGTAAATATTTCAATTAAAACTAATGAGTATGATAAAAAAAACAGTTGCGCTTTTGATATTTGTTGTCGGAGTTTGCGCTTTTGCAAAAGCTCAGGATAATATGATTGTCAAAATAAATGATTCTCCGGTTGAAACCATCGCATTGGACAATGTCAGGAAATTGACTTTTGCCGGAGGAAAGCTGAATGTGGTGAAAAAAAATGATGTTTCACCATTCTCTACTGCTTCGTTGTCGCAGACTTCCGTGTATTTTGCCGCAGGAACGAACGGAATAGCGGATGTTTCGGTTGCGGCCGGTAATTGTCTGATTTATCCGAATCCGGTGAAAGATGTACTGAACATTCAGTCAACGACGCCGATCGGTAAAGTTGAAATTCTCGACTTGCAAGGACGTTTATTGCTGGTGTTTGAAACGTCTGATACAACGGTGTCGAAAGATGTGTCTTCTTTGGCGGGAGGATTTTATTTGTTGCGGGTCGGTGGCATGACTCAAAAAATTATTAAAAAATAAAGGGAAGGATAAATGAAAAAGATATTATTACTATTGACGGTTGTAGTTTTAAGCCTTGCAGGAGTAAGCGCTCAAGAAAGAGAAATTTTGATCTGCTTGGATAACAAAGAAGTGGTTAATTTTCCGCTTACGGATCAACATCATATCGAGTTTCCCGATGATAATACTTTTGTATTGTACGACGGGGAAGCGGTTATTTATCAAAATGCCGTGGCGCAAATCGACAGTGTTGTTTTTGTGGATGATAAAACAGGTACGCTTTCGTTTAAATCCACCAATATCAATTCGGGAAGTTGGGACGGATATGCGCTGTATGGCGACCGCCTTTTTGCAACGAACACCATTGATGGGATAGTCGAATATAAAAACGGCAATTGGGAGACAGTTCCCGGAATGCCCGAAAGTGCATACAGTTATCCGACGATGAGAGCATGCGGAGGAAGTCTTTTGATCACCTGTCCGACAGGTATACTCGTTCAATTAGGCGATGACAATTATTATTGGTCATTGTGGTGGACGACCACCGATTATGCCGGAGCATTGGGCGGCAGCACTTCCAACTTTTTTGCGGGTGCGGGAACAAATGGAAACGGAATATTCAAATGGAACGGAACCTACTGTGTTTCTACCAATCAAACTCTCGGATGTTGGTATTCCATTGAAGCGTTGGACGAAAATAATGTGTTTTTCGGGGCCGGAGCAAGCCACGTTTCCGATAATTACGGAGTAATGCGTTGGGATAATGACCGACAAGAAGTGGTGGCGACCAATCTGGACTATGGAGTTTACAATTTAGCCGAATACAATGATAAAATGTACACGACAGGACAAAACGGAACATTTGTGTGGAACGGTAGTTCTTTCGATCAGATTACTCCGGAAGCCGGAAAATTGAAAGTCGCCGGCAACATGCTGTATTTTTTCGGAAGCGGAGGGCTGATGAAGTTGAACGATGCGGGAACGGCATTCGACCTTGTACTGTCGTCAAGTTACGGTTATTTCAGTGAAATTGCGGAATATCAGGGTCGTTTGTATCTGTTCGGTATGAAAATCGTTGTTTATAATAACGAGACTCAAGCATGGGATGATGTTCAAGCCGATTTCAACGGAAATATCGACACCGCGATTCCAACAAAATACGGACTTTTTGTCAGTGGAGTTACAAGTAATAACGGAATTTTAAAAATGGTGCCGGTTTATTAGAAACTGTTCGAATTTGACGAAGTGAAAATCAACTTATCCCTCACAGATGACACGGATGACACAGATTTTGGAAATCGGGTGATATTCACTGTTTTCGGATTTTTATTAGTACCGGGTGATCGCCCTTTTCTATTTGACTCCGTCGATTTTCGATTAAAAAATCTGTGAAATCAGTGAAATCCGTGCGAACCTCAACAGATTATCCCGCACAGATGACACGGATGACACAGATTTTGGGAATCGGGTGATATTTACTGTTTTCGGATTTTTATTAGTACGGGGTTATCGCCCTTTTCTATGTGACTTCGTCGATTTTCAATTAAAAAATCCGTGGAATCTGTGAAATCCGTGCGAACCTTAACAGATTATCCCTCACAGATGACACGGATGACACAGATTTTGGGAATCGGGTGATATTCACTGTTTTCGGATTTTTATTAGTAGGGTTATCGCCCTTTTCTATTTGATTCTGTCGATTTTCAATAAAAAAATCTGTGAAATCTGTGAAATCCGTGCGAGGTTCAACAGATTATCCCGCCCGGATGACACGGATGACACAGATTTTGGGAATAGGGCGATATTCACTGTTTTCGGATTTTTATTAGTACCGGAGTCAAATGCCATCCTCTCAATTCTTAACTCTTAACTTTTTTACATTAATTCGCTCAATTCCAGCCAACGAAAAGATTTTTCATCGATCATGCCGATTAATTCGCTGATGCGGGTTGAATATGACATTAATTCATCCGGCGATAAATTTCCGGAGCTCAATTTTTTTTCCGAATCCCGTTTTTCCTGTTCCAATGCCTCTATTTCGACGCTCAGATTTTCAAATTCTTTTTTTTCTTTGAAGGAAAGTTTTTTCTTTTCCGGTGAATTTTTTTCGGATTTGATCGTTGCTTTTTCTTTTCCGGGCGATTTCCCCGCCTGCTCCGTTTTCTCGTTTCGTTCCCGCTCGTATTTCCATTCCCGGTAATCGCTGTAATTTCCCGGAAAACTTTTGATGTCGGCATTTCCGTTAAAAACCAGTAAATGATCGACGACTTTATCCATAAAATACCGGTCGTGAGAAACAACAATCACGCAACCTTTAAAACTTTGCAGGTATTCCTCCAGAATATTCAACGTAACAATATCCAAATCATTGGTCGGTTCATCAAGCACCAAAAAGTTGGGATTTTGAATTAAAATCGAACACAAATACAATCGCCGTTTTTCTCCTCCGCTTAATTTATAAACATAACTGTATTGCGTTTCGGGAGTAAATAAAAAATGTTGCAGAAATTGAGACGCCGACAGTCGTTTTCCGTCCCCCAAAGAAATCTCTTCGGCGATGTCGCGAATAACATCAATCACTTTCATTTGATTGTTGAATTGCAATCCGTCCTGACTGTAATAACCGAATTTTACGGTTTCCCCGATATTGATTGTTCCTTTGTCGGGAGCGATTTTTCCCGTCAGAATTTTAATGAAGGTGGATTTTCCCGTTCCGTTGTTGCCGATGATTCCCATTTTCTCGTATCGGGAAAAGATATAATTGAAATCCTCGAGAATTTTCAAATCCCCGTAACTTTTGTACACATGTTCGGCTTCAAATATTTTGGATCCGATATAAGACGCTTTGACCTCCAACTTCACGTTTTCCGTTCCGGTACGTTGCTTCACCTTTTCCTCCAATTCGTAAAAAGCATCTTTGCGCGATTTGGCTTTTGTCGCGCGAGCCTGAGGTTGACGGCGCATCCAATCCAACTCTTTGCGAAACAGATTGCCGGCCCGTTCCGATTCCGCCGATTCCGACTCCACCCGTTCCTGTCTTTTTTCGAGATAATAACTGTAATTTCCTTTGTACCGGAAAAGTTGACGGTTGTCTATTTCGATGATTTCATTACAAACCCGGTCCAAAAAATACCGGTCGTGAGTCACCATCAACAAACTGCGGTTGCCGCGTTTGAGATAATCTTCGAGCCATTCGGTCATTTCCAAATCCAAATGATTGGTCGGTTCATCCAAAATCAACAAATCGGGTTCCGAAATCAGCACACCGGCCAGAGCGACCCGCTTTAATTGTCCGCCCGAAAGTTCTTTGACCGGTTGACTGAAATTTGTGATTTTCAGTTTGGAAAGAATCTGCTTGGCTTTTTGTTCGTAATTCCATGCATGCAACCGATCCATTTGAGGCAGAAGCCGGTCGGTTTCAGCATGATCGCCGGAAGCAACAGCTTTTTCATAAGCCGCAATTAACCGGACGGTCTCGTCGGGCGAATGAAAGCAGGCGTCCAAAACGCTTATGTTTTCGGGAAATTGAGGATCTTGTTCCAAATATCCGGTTCGGATTCCTTGTTTGAAAACGACTTCACCCGTGTCATAATCCTCTTTTCCCGCAAGAATATTCAATAACGTGGTTTTTCCCGAACCGTTTTTTGCAATCAGAGCCGTTCGTTGTCCTTCCGGAAGATTCAACGATAAATTTTCGAATAAAATCAAATTTCCGAAAGACTTTGTCAATCCGTTTGCCTGCAGATAGATAACCATATTTACCGATTTTGATGCAAAGATAAACTTTTTGAAACAAACCAGGTTCCTGCCGGACTGTCCGGCAGGATTCATATCCGCCCTTCTTCGGCGTAACTGAAAAATAAGTTTTCGGCGATGATCACATGATCGGCCAAGTTGATGTTCATGATTCTGCCGGCATCCCTCAGTTTTTTAGTCAGAATATCATCCTGTGTGCTCGGCAAAACCTGCCCCGAAGGATGATTGTGGCAGAGAATGATGTTTGAGGCCAAAGATTCTATAGCCGCTTTCATGACCAATCGGATGTCGGCAACCGTTTCGGATACTCCACCCTGACTGATTTTCTTTTTATCGATGATTTGACGCCCCCGGTCCAGCATCAATACCCAAAGTTCTTCGTAAGGCAGATCGTTGACAATCGGATGAAAATACTCGTAGACATCTTTACCGCCGATAATTTTTTTCTTTTGTACGGCCAAATCATGCCTTCTCCTTCGTCCGATTTCCAATGCCGCGATAATGCTGATCGCTTTTGCTTCGCCTATACCTTTGTATTTGCATAAATCTTCCGGCGATCGTTTGGCTAATTTATTCAGGTCATTTTCATTACATTGCAATATTCTTTGACAAAGTTCGACTGCCGTTTCATCGCGATTTCCCGATCCGATTAAAATTGCCAGAAGTTCTGCATCGCTCAATGAAACAACTCCTTTTGCCATCAATTTTTCCCGAGGACGATCTTCTTCGGCCCAATCACTGATATTCAATTTTTTATACTCTTCCATCAAAGCATGATGTTTATAATTTTCGGTTCTCTTTTTCCGATGATTGCGGTCTTTGGAGAAACGGCATTGACAGGACAAAAGTACGCTCTTTCCTGTCAACTGCTTTTTCCCTGAAGTTTATAAAGTTTAACTTTAAGTTGTTTTTTTACAGTAGACGAGTAAACAAGTAAACGAGTAGACAAGTTTGCCTTGTGGCATCCGAAACTCGTCAACTTGTTTACTCGTCTACTGTATATCGGGTCAGGCTCCGGCAGCCGGGATATGCTGCGTCTCTACATTCGGGCGGACGCATTTGGGGTGAAGATGCAAACGGAATAATTTCATTACTTTTGAAAATGATTCAACATCGAAAATTTTGAGATTACGGTTTGAAATAATTTACTATATTTGCATCGGTATTTTACGGAGTTTTATTGGTTAACCGAAAGATTATTAATGACTTAAAATCAATCAAAATCCTGATATTTTGCTATTTTTATATATTTTAGTTAGATTTAACTTGTGTTAATCATATATTTTACTTCTTTTGTAAAGATTTTTCATGGAGTTTTAAAAGACTTCGGCTCTTTTGAAAAATAAATCCGTTTTTGGAAGTCTCGTATAATATTAATTCATTAAATTTTTAGAGTTATGAAAAAGAAACTTTTACTTTTGACAATGGCAGTTTTTGCCGCAGTGGGCATGTGGGCTCAAACGTATTATGTAGCAGGTGATGGTGCAGCCGGAAATTCCTGGTGTGATGGAAAATATTGGACGGTGGATGGTAGCCCTATGGATATGACCCAAAATCCTCCATCTGTGACATTCTCCGGCGTGGAAGCCGGAACATACGCTTTTAAAGTGACAAACGGCAGTACTACATGGTACGGTGGGGAGTATGTTGCAGAAGAATGTAAAGTACCCGGTGTTACAGCTCCTTCCGGAGGAAATATCGGTTTTACTATAGGAGGTACAGCCGATATCACAATTAGCTTTGACGGAACAAACATAAGATTGTCTTCTAGCATCGGTTTTGGAGAATTAGTAATTTCGATGTATACGGTGGTTGGAGATGCGGGCCTCTGTGGAGAACAAGATGAACCTGCGGCTGTTGCCAACGATATGGTACAAAACGGCAATGTTTGGACAAAAACGTATACCGGTATAGCTGCCGGAGAATATAAGTATAAGGTAGTGGGAAACCATTCGTATTCAGCGTATGAATATCCGGGATCATATCAAGACAAAACTGTAACAGTTGCAGAAGATAACTCTACCGTTACGATTACATTCGATCCGGCTGCTGCGGATGATGATCCGGAAAAATTGAGTGCAGTACCGACCGGGCCTTCTTCCATTAACAGTATCTCCGACGGTATTGATCTGAGTGCAGTTAACGGCACAATCCGGTGTTCGGCAGAAAACTTTGTGATCTACAATCCGGCCGGCTTGAATGTTACCGCACAAAACGGAAACTTGAAAGGGCTTTACATTGTAAAATACAACGGCAAAGCTGCTGCCATTCTGGTAAAATAAGCAAATTGTTTGTTGCAAACCGGGAAAAGACCTCTTATTCAGGGGTCTTTTTTTGTTGGCGCATCGAAGAAATTCCGAATCATTCCGTCCGTCACAGCGGAAGTTGCTGCCAATTTGAAAGGGAGTATCCATGTTTCACGCCCAATGTCATCAAGTTAAGAGGTAAAATCATTTGAATCAACAAGATAAATATCGTTTGTAGTTTGTAATCAAAGCCGTAGGCATTGTATATTGGTAGAAAAAACACTCCGCCTCTCCGCTTTGTTGTTTCGTCAGGGACGATAGGGTGTGAGGGCTTTATTTTTTCTACCAATATCCAAGCCCTAACGAGTTCAAAAATAACATTATTCACTTGTTTTACCCGTTGATTTATAAATAATTACTCCTTAACTTAATGACATTGGGCGATCCCTGCGCTATTTGATTTCAGGGCATCACTCTTATTTTGTCAGGGATAATGATGAAGACTTCTCTTTTCGACGTCTCAAGTTTTAGGCGGTCAATGGTGGAATTTAATTTATTTCCGCCACAACAACGAACTGTCGCCGTAACTCAAGAACCGGAAATCGTGCGACAAAGCGTAATCATAAACCATTTTCCAGTTTCCGTCAAGAAAAGCGGAAACCAACAGCAGCAATGTACTTTGGGGTTGATGGAAATTGGTGATCATGCCGTCGATTGTTTTAAACCGGTAACCGGGTACAATCATGATTTGAGTGGATGCAACCAAGGTATCCGATTTGATTTTTTCCGAATAATCGAGAAGATTTTGCAATGCTTTTTCTTTTGAAATGTTGTCCGGCGATTCATAAGGCATCCATTGACTTACTTTCAGTACGGATGTTTCCGGATTATTTTCGAGCATTTTCCCGAGGTAATATAAACTTTCCAGTGTACGCACGGTGGTTGTGCCTACGGCAATGATTTTTCCCCGGTGTGTGATTAATTTTTCGATCGTTTGTTTTTTTACCGAAAAAAACTCGGTATGCATTTCATGATCGGCAATCAATCCGCTTTTTACAGGACGGAATGTTCCGGCTCCCACATGCAAAGTGAGTTCTTCGCAAACAACGTTTTTCGTTTTCAACCGGTCGAAAACGTCTTGAGTGAAATGCAATCCCGCCGTGGGAGCAGCGACAGAACCCTTGATTTTGGAATAAACCGTTTGATATGTTTTTTTATCGGCTTCCTCTGTTTTCCGGTTCAAATACGGCGGTATCGGTAATTCACCCGCTGTTTCGAGAATTTCCGCAAAAGAAACGGAAGAATTGTCCCAAGAAAATTCAATCAAAAAACTGTCTCCCCGTTTTTCTTTCCATGTTGCCTGAAGGCAAACCGACCGGTTCCCGATTTCAATATGTTGATACAAATTTCCGCTTTTCCATTTCTTTAAATTTCCGACCATACATAACCAGACGCATGTACCGGTTTGTTGAAAAATCAATTCATATTCAGTCGGTTCAACCGGTTCAAGACAAAAAATCTCGATTTTCGCCCCTGTTTCTTTTTGAAAATGTAACCGGGCCTGTATCACCTTGGTATTGTTAAATATCAATAAACTGTTTTCCGGAATTTCATCGGCTATCCGGTTAAAAACGGTTTCCGATATTTCGCCGTTTTTATAAACCAATAACTTGGAATCATCCCGTTTTTTCAACGGAAATTTGGCAATTCTGTTGTCAGGCAGGTGGTATGTGTAATTTTCAATATGGATATGATCAACCATTGTCAGGGTAAAAGTAAAAAGTATTGTTTTTTCCCGCAAAAATAGTCAACTTTGTCCAAAATAAATAAAAAAGAGAATCATGAGCGTAAAAACAGGAGATAAAGTTCGTTTTCTCAATGCGACAGGAGGCGGTACGGTAACAAGAATCATCGACAAAAACCTGGTCGGAGTCGAAGATAAAGACGGATTTGAAATTCCGGTACTGATGCGGGAATGTGTGGTGATCGAATCATCCGAATCCAAAAACAAACCGGCAGGTAAGCCGACACCCGCGCCGACTCTTTCGAAAGATACGACACCGGCTCCGGCAACCGGGGAAAAAGTTGAAGTTGTAGAAACGCCTTCGGGTGAAAAATTGAATGTTGCATTGGCGTTTCTGCCCGATGAACTCAAAAGTCTGCAAAATACTTCTTTCGATTGTTATTTGGTGAATGACAGCAATTATTTTTTGTTTGTCAATTATATGAATAAAATCGATAAGCAATGGAAAAGCCGTTATACAGGGGAAATCGAGCCGAACATGAAAATCTTTGTCGACGAAATCGTCAAAGAACAATTGAATGATTTGGAGCAGGTTTGTATTCAGTTTATCGCATACAAGCAGGAGAAACCGTTTGACCTTAAAAATCCGGTTTCGGCGGATATCCGGATTGAGGTCGTAAAATTTTATAAATTGCACAGTTTCAAGGAGAATGATTACTTTGATGAAGATGCGCTGATTTTTCCGTTGGTCAGAAATGATGTTCCCGAAAAATCATTGCATGTCGATGCGGAAGAAATCGAGAAAGCCATCAGGGAAAAACAACTGTCGGAGCGTCCGCAACGCATGCCGATTTATCAAAAGAAAGAACCGGCGCCGGTGATTGAAGTCGATTTGCATGCCTCGGAATTATTGGACAGTTTATCGGGACTCGGAAATGCCGAGATATTGAATTATCAAATGGAAAAGTTCAGGGAGGTTCTTCAAGAAAACCAATTCAAAAAAGGGCAAAAAATCATATTCATCCACGGGAAAGGAGAGGGCATTCTGAGAAAAAACATCATCGATGAGCTGAAATCCAAATATAAAAATTATCATTATCAAGATGCGTCATTTCGGGAATATGGCTACGGAGCAACCATGGTGACAATCAAATAGCATAAAATTCTTTGTATTCCCATATTTTATATATAAATTTGACGCAATTTTAATCAAGTAAAGTTTAATTTATTCATCATTTGTTTTTAGCACTGCGAAATGAGAAAATGGCGCATTGAGGATTCAGCCGAATTGTATAACGTTCATGGTTGGGGATTGGATTATTTTTCAATAAACGAAAAGGGTAATATAACCGTAACTCCGAAAAAAGGATGTGTTCCGGTCGATTTGAAAGAATTGATGGATGAACTTCAAATTCGTGATGTATCGGCCCCTGTTCTGGTTCGGTTTCCGGATATTCTGGACAATCGTATCGAAAAAATCTTTAATTGTTTTAAATTAGCCGCAGAGGAATACGGTTATCAGGCAAAAAACTTTATTATTTATCCGATCAAAGTCAATCAGATGCGCCCGGTGGTGGAAGAAATCGTAAGCCACGGCAAAAAATTCAACATCGGATTGGAAGCCGGTTCCAAGCCCGAACTTCATGCAGTGCTGGCCATCAATACCGATGACGCCGATTCGTTGATCATCTGTAACGGATACAAGGATGAAGATTACATCGAATTGGCGCTTTTGGCCAGAAAGATGGGGAAACGCATCTTTTTGGTGGTTGAAAAATTAAACGAACTGAAATTGATTGCCAATATCTCCAAACGATTGAATATTAAACCGGATATCGGCATCCGGATTAAGCTGGCAAGTTCCGGCAGCGGGAAATGGGAAGAGTCGGGCGGCGATGTGAGCAAGTTCGGACTCAACTCCAGCGAATTGCTTGAAGCATTAGACTTTTTAAATAAAAATTCGATGCGGGAATGTTTGAAATTGATTCATTTCCACATCGGAAGCCAGATTACCAAAATCCGCCGCATTAAGAATGCACTTCGGGAAGCTTCTCAATTTTATGTTCAATTACGGAATTTGGATTATAACGTCGAATTTGTCGACATCGGCGGAGGGTTGGGTGTCGATTACGACGGAACCCGTTCCACCGGGGAAAGCAGCATGAATTATACCATTCAGGAATACGTTAATGACTCGATAGCCACGCTGGTCGACGTTTGCGTGAAGAACGGCATTCCTCAGCCGAATATCATTACCGAATCGGGTCGTTCGTTGACCGCTCATCATTCCGTTTTGATTTTCGAAGTGTTGGAAACCACGACACTGCCTTCTTGGAACGATGACGAAGAAGTGGGGGAAAATGATCATGAATTGGTGCGGGAACTCTATGATTTGTGGGATAACCTCAATCAACCCCGTGTACTTGAGACATGGCATGATGCGCTGCAAATCAGGGAAGAAGCGTTGGATTTGTTCAGTTTGGGATTGGTCGATTTACGGATGCGGGCGCAAGTGGAACGGTTGTTTTGGTCGATTGCGCGGGAAGTGTATCAAATGTCGCAGCAAATCAAACATGCACCCGATGAATTGAAAAAAATATCGAAAATGTTGCCGGATAAATATTTTTGTAATTTTTCATTGTTCCAATCATTGCCCGATTCATGGGCCATCGATCAGATATTTCCGATCATGCCGATTTCTTATTTGAATGAAAATCCCGATCGTACCGCCTCGCTGCAAGATGTAACGTGCGATTCGGACGGGAAAATCGATAATTTTATTTCGATGCGTAACTATTCCTGTCATTTGCCGGTACATTCTCTGCCGAAAAAAGGCGCATATTACATCGGAGTATTTTTGGTTGGCGCATACCAAGAGATTTTGGGCGACCTTCACAACCTGTTCGGCGATACCAATGCGGTACATGTGAGTGTTTACAAAGACAAATATGAAATCGATAAAGTCATAGACGGTGAAACCGTTGCCGAAGTGTTGGATTATGTTCAATACAATCATAAAAAATTGGTTCGTACAGTAGAAACTTGGGTGACATCCTCCGTCAAAGAAGGGGTCATTTCTGCCGAAGAAGGCCGGGAATTTCTTTCCAACTATCGTTCCGGACTGTACGGGTACACTTATTTGGAATAGTTAAGAGTTAAGAATTAAGAGGTAAGAGTTGATGTGCTTATTGTTGTATCTTTGCTTTTAACTCTAATTTTTTAATTTTTAAGCATGCTGCGAAAAATTATTTATATTTTAAACACCGGGTCGCAAAGATACAAAGACGCGAAGTGTAAAATCTTTCCGGATTTGTGTTTTTGCATCTTCGTATTTAAAATATTAAATAAAATGATCGGATGTTATATCCGGCTATCCCCGCAGGTGGGGTATAAAAAATGCAATATTCGTTTTTTGAGAATTATGTTCTAAAAAATGTTGTTTTCCGTCTCGTCAGGGATAATATATTGGTAGAAAGGAGAATTTCTCCGGTGTCCAAAGTCCCGTCAGGGACGTAATATGGGAAGGAAAACATTTTGTCCCTGACGGGACAAGAGGTGAAGGGATGGTGTTTTTCTACCGATATAATGTCCCCGGCGGGACAAAAAAGAACGAATATTTTTTTGAATATTGAAATATTTTACACCCATCCTGTACGGGAGTAAGTAGGTACAACATTCGATAATCATAAATAGTATAAATTAAATTCTGCCGGGTATTTAACTCTTAACTCTTAACTTTCAACTCTTAACTTTCAACTCTTAACTTTTAATTCTTAACTCTTAATTTTACCGAAGTGACTGCAAACGAATTATTTGAAAATATAAAAAGGAAAAAGTCTTTCCTGTGTGTGGGACTTGATACCGATTTGAAGAAAATTCCTCCGGTTTTGTTGAAGGAAGAAGATCCTGTTTTTGCGTTCAATAAGGTAATTATTGATGCGACAGCCGGATTTTGTGTGGCTTATAAGCCGAATTCAGCTTTTTATGAATGTTTGGGGGTGAAGGGATGGATCGCTTTTGAAAAAACGGTTCGATATATCAGGGAAAATTATCCCGATCAGTTTATCATTGCCGATGCCAAGCGCGGAGACATCGGAAATACGTCCGAAATGTACGCCCGCACATTTTTCGATACGTTAAAGTTGGATGCGGTGACCGTTACCCCTTACATGGGAGAAGATAGTGTAAAACCGTTTTTGATTTATCCCGGAAGTTGGGTGATCTTGTTGGCATTAACCTCCAACAAAGGGTCTCAAGACTTTCAATTGACGGAAGACAAAAACGGGGAACGATTATTCGAAAAAGTCATCAAAACATCGCAAAAGTGGGCCGATAAAGACCGGTTGATGTATGTTGTCGGCGCTACACAAGGCAAGATGTTTCAAGACATCAGAAAAGCGGCCCCCGATCATTTTTTGTTGGTTCCGGGTGTCGGCGCTCAAGGCGGAAGCCTGCAAGACGTTGTAGAATACGGAATCAATGATCGATGCGGTTTGTTGGTCAATTCATCCCGTGCCATTATCTATGCGGACAATTCCGAAAACTTTGCCGAATCGGCCCGTATGGAAGCCCGAAAGGTACAAAAAGAAATGGAAGATTTACTCCGGAAACATGGTCTGTTAAGTTGAAAATTAAAAATGAGAAGATAAAATCATTTTCAATTTTCAACTTTCAACTTAAAAAGCATTATCGTCCCCGATTACAGCGTTGATAACGGTGTTGAGGATTATTTTTATGTCCAGCAATATCGACCAATTTTCGATGTACCAAACATCTTTTTCGACACGGCCTTCCATTTGTTTCAAGTCTTTGGTTTCACCTCTGAACCCGGTCACTTGCGCCCAGCCGGTAACGCCCGGTTTGACCAAGTGGCGAAACATATACCGGTCAATCAGCCGGGAATATTCTTCCGTATGTTTAATCATGTGCGGACGAGGACCCACCACCGACATATCCCCCTTGATGACATTGATGAATTGAGGCATTTCGTCCAAATTTGTTTTTCTCAAAAAAGATCCGAGCCGGGTTATGCGGGTGTCGCCTCTGGTTGCCTGCAAATTATCGGCATCTTTGTTTACAGTCATACTGCGGAATTTGTAACAGACAAAATTTTCCCCTTTCAGTCCGGTGCGTTCTTGTTTAAATAAGATCGGGCCCGGAGAGGATAATTTGATGAGAGGGACTAGAATCAAAAACAGGAGCGGATAAGTGAAAATAATGACTAAAACCGAGAATACGATATCCAAAACCCTTTTTACGATCCGGTTGGATTTGATGGACAGCGGTTCGGTACTGAACTTGAATAACGCAATATTATCCAGGAACAACAGGTCTATTTTTCGTTTCAACACCCGGTTGAAGTCGGGAACGACAAAAAAATTGATTATATTCATCCGGGCAAAACGAACGAGAGGCATAAAATGTTGTCCGGTGGTAATGGGAAGCGTATAATAGATTTCATCAATCCGTTTGCTGTTGCAGAAAGCGGGCAAGTCTTGCAATGTTCCCAAATAGTCGGGAATGATTTCCGAAGATTTAACGTTATTATCGAAAAACCCTAATACCTTAAATCCGGAAAAAACATCTGCTTTCATTTCTTCATACACTTGTTCAGCCACTTCTCCGGCTCCGATAATCACAATATTGATGAGATTGCCGCCTTTTTTACGGTAACTTTTCAAAATCAACCGTAATGAAACCCGCCATCCGATAAGCAACAAACACATGGATCCGGAAAAACAGAAGATCATCCAACCCGAAACATCGAAGATATTCAAGATGGCAAAACTACAGTTTAACAATACAAAATGAAAAACTACAATATAAAAAGCATTTCGGATAATTGTTTCTATTCCTACGACTCTATCAACAAGCCGAACGCCGAATAAAGATACAGAAAATCCGTAGCACAAGTTTACCACCACCCATATCGTTTTTTCCTCGGTTTGTATTTCATACGGCATATATTTTTCGTAGACATAATGAAATGCCACTAAAAGTAAGTTCAGGATGACAAAATCCCCGACTTTTACCACGAAAACAATGAGTGGAACTAATCCTTTTTTTAATTTAGGCATTTGAATATTCCTTTTTATAAACTTCTAATGTTCGAGAAGCAATATTATCCCAATTGTATAAATTTAAGGAATAAGTCACTTTCTTTTTTCCGGCGGATAATTTTCCGGTTATTTTTTGAGCTAAATCGTCTCTGCTCCCGGTTTTAAAATAGTCGTCCGGAGGCAGAGCAATCATTAAATTGGCGGGAATGTCGCTGACTAAAACATCCAACCGGTAACTCATCGCCTCCAACAGGCAAATCGGCAACCCTTCGTGAAAAGAGGGTAAAACGAACAATCGGGCATTGGTGTACACCTGATTCAGTTTTTCGCCGGTAATAAAACCGGGCAGAATAACCCCTTTTTCTTTTGCCAAATCCATCAGTTTACGAGCATACTCTGTTTCATGTAAAGCGCCTCCTGCAATAACAAGTTTATATTCTTTTGAAACCGGCAAACGGGAAAAAACATCGATTAAAATGTCATATCCTTTTTCTTCGACGAAGCGTCCCACCGTAAGAAGGTATTTCTCCTTTTCAAGCCCCAACGATTCGATGTAATCGATATCGGGCGATTTAACCGGGATATTGACTCCGTTAAAAATAAGTTCTGCATCCGTTCTGTTATATTTCGTTTTCAGGATATTGTTGATAACCTCTGAAATAACGATAATTCTGTCGGCATATTTGGCGCCCATGTATTCGCCGGCTCTTAAAGCCATTTTCGCCAAACGTCCCCATTTTTGGCGGTCATAATCCGGTCCGTGATGAGTCATGACGACTTTCAGTCCCAATAGTTTGGCAAAAGGAATCATCAAAGAAGGGCCGATCGCATGAACATGCAAAATATCGGCTTTTTCTCTCCGGGCATAACATACAGCCAAAAATGTATGAGTAATTGCTTCCAAGCTTTTCTGCTTCGGAGCGAAAATGTCTTTCAGTTTTACGCCTTTATAGCTTGTCAGTTTGTTGTCTTCCGTTACATAACAAGAACGGCGGACAATAATTACTTCGCAGCCCATTTTTACCAGACGAGGATATAGTTCTTCACAGTGGGTTTCCACTCCTCCTTGAATCTTGGGGATCCCTCTTGTGCCGATAACCACAATTTTCATTTGATAGGGACGATTTTCACCATTATATTGCTAAAAATATCAATTTTTATATGTCTTTAACATATTTTACATTCCGGCGCCACTATAGAAATTAAAGAGACAAATATAGAAAATCGGGTAAACAACAGAAAATATTCGCCGTTTTTTTGATCACACAAAAGTAGTAAATTAGTCCGGTATAATCATAAAAAAAGGCAGTCTCAAAAGTCACTCTTTGGGACTGCCTCTCCTTTATGCCGGGTATCAATATTGTTTAGCTATTTTGAATATTCCATTGTCATTGTCTTTGCCTCCGGCAAACAATCCGGGAGTCGATGCCACACCTGTCGAGACATACGTAGGGCTTGAAGCCACATCAGACCAATTTCCGTTATAATAGACTTTGATGCCGGAAATCCCGAATGCATATAATCTGTCTTCAAAGCTCAATACATTACTTGCGGGATAATTAATATAATAATCGCCGGATAACATCAGGTTGAATGTCGTGCCGTCGAATTTATAAATACCGGAAGCGTTGCTCAGGTACAGGTTGCCGCCGGTTACACCCAACTGACCGCCGCCGTTTGAATATAACTCGTTGAAGGTGCTGCCGTCCCATACATACACATTATTTCCGTTTGCCGCATACATCCTGTTATTGAATGTCGCCACATTGTATTCACCGGTTTCCAGATTTGTTTTTACGACTTTTTGCTGTGAGTTGTCCCAACGCATCACTCCGAAAGTATAGCCGTCACCCGTAGAGCCGTTCGATTTACCGTATGAGCCGAAAAATACATCGTTTTCATTGAGAGCTTCGATGGAATAGAAACATCCTGTAACTTGATTGGTTGAAATGAAAGAAGAACCGTTCCATTTGAAAATTCCGCCCCAATCGGCGCCAGCCGAAGCAAAGAAATTCGTATTGCTTCCGCCCAATCCTCCAGACATATCATTGGATCCTCCTGCTGGATATCCGACTTTATAGTTATTGTCTCCGGTTTGATAATAAATTCCTTTCGAACAGGAGATGAAAAATGCACCGCCGGCTCCTTGTTTCATTTTAGCATAAAAAATGTTGTTTTTTACATCATTTGTCATTCCGACAGGTGTAATCCATTGTCCGTTCACATATTCCAAAATCCCATATTGGACTTCGGCGGCAAAAACCCGGTCTCCGTAAGTAGCAAAACTGATGTAACGGCCTGTTGTTATGTTGGTGGAACTAACGGTCGGAGAATAACCGGTTGCACAACGCCCATCATTCGAAGGATCGGGAATCAACCGGTATTGTTGATAAGTGGCGCTGTTTTGGTTCCGGTCTTGCTGTTGAATAAAAAAGTAATTTCCGTTTTGACCGGTATATTGAGATGGATTTGTCGAACAATAATTTTCGCCGGTATCCACCCAATTCGGATCAGTATTTATACCATTACCATCATCACTACTCCCGCAAGAATACGCTGCGGCTGTAATCGCTGTTACAATCAAACATTTGTAAAAGTTGAATAGTTTCATCATTGTAGTTAAATTAAATTATCGGCGGTAAAATTAATACATCCGGGTGATTTTTCAATCATTTTATTTATAAAAGATTGAAAAATAATGTATATTTTAAGAAAAATATAAAACGTATTTTATGCTATATGATTAAGTATCAATTAAATATGAAATTTGGAACCTGCTTGATAACCTAAAAAAAGCAAACTTTTTCGCCCGTTTTTATTTTTGTTGTACTTTTGCAAGGTAAGTATCCGGTTGTATTTAATGTCTGTTATTTCAACCGTGAAGATGCAACGACACCAAGACACAAAGAATTTATGTATAAAAACGGTATATTTTTAGCTTTATTATTCTGTTTATCTATAGCGACGCTTCAAGGCAGTAAAAAGACGAACCTCCGGCCCGAAGCGCCGGTCGGAGGTGTAAAACTCGACGATGAAGACAAGCGCAAGTTCGATTATTTTTTTCTGGAATCGTTACGGTTGAAAGAAAACGGGCAATATGACCGGGCCTTCGATTTATTGTTGCATTGTAACAGGATCGATTCGACCAGTGCACCGGTGATGTTCGAAATGGCATTTTATTATAAAAAAATGAAAAAAAACAAAGCGGCCGTTGCAGCTTTGCAAAAGGCTGTAGCGTTGGATAAATCAAACTATTGGTACAATATGACGTTGGCCGATCAGTGTGGGAGCATGCATTTATTTGCGACGGCTATTGAAACTTATGAGAACATGATTCCGTCTTATCCTGAAAAACCGGAGTTAAATTATGAGCTGGCATCGCTTTATGCGCAAAACGGAGAGACAGAAAAGGCTGTTAAATCGTTGAACAAACTTGAAGAAAGCATCGGGGTGAATGAAACGGTCAGTATGGAGAAATTCAAGTTATATCGGGATGCCGGGAATGAAAAAGCTGCTTTTGCCGAAATTGAACAACTGATCAAAAAATATCCGTATGAGATGAAATACGTGGTAGGGTTGGGCGATTTGTATTTGGACGCCGGGAAACCCAAGGAGGCCTATATGTATTATCAAAAAGCGTTGGAATTGGAACCCGATAATTCATATTTGGCTGTATCTTTGGCGAATTATTATGAAGCGGTGGGAGATAAAGAATCGGCCAAGGTGCAAATGAAAAGCGTTTTGGTCAATCCGAAAATCGAAATTGAAGATAAGATCGGCTATTTGAGCCATTATTTGCAATATAATGTAAAGGATTCCACCGATTTACCACAGGCAGAAGAATTGTTTGTCCAATTATTGAATGAATATCCTCAAGAACCTGATTTGCATACGATGTACGGCAGATTGCTTTTGTCGCAGCAAAAACCGGATCAGGCAAAAGCTCAGTTTCAAATCGTGACGGAATTGGCGCCGGACAACAAGGACAATTGGATACAGCTTGTTTCTTTAGACGGTCAGAGCGGACAATATAAAGAAATGACGGAGACATGTAACAAGGCATTGGAAGTGTTTCCCGAATTTCCCGAGATTTATTTTTACCAGGGAGTGGGGTATTCTCAATTGGACGATTATGAGTCTGCCCTAAAATCGTTTGAAACCGGAGTGATTTACATTCCGAAAGATAATGTGAGGATGATCTCCGATTTTTACGGACAAATCGGAGACATTGATTATAAATTGGATAGAAAGGATGAGGCTTTTGCCGCATACGAGAAAGCTCTTTCTTACAATGATCAAAATATCGGGGTGTTGAATAATTATGCCTATTTCCTGTCTTTGGAAAAGAAAGACTTGGACAAAGCCGAGCGGATGAGCGGGATTTGTGTGAAATTACAACCCGACAACAGTACGTATTTGGACACGTATGCGTGGGTATTTTTCATGGAAGGAAATTACACATTGGCCAAATTTTATTTGAACAGCGCCATGCAAAACGGAGGCGACACCAATGAAGAAATTTTGGAACATTATGGCGATACTTTATATAAAAGCGGAGAAACGGACGAAGCGTTGCAATATTGGCAAAAGGCGCTGGAAAAAGGTTCCGAATCGAAAACATTGAGAAAGAAAATTGAAACCAAAGCATACGTGGAAGAAGAGTAGTTTGAAAGAATCATATAATTATAAATCAGATCAATAGCGAATGAAATTTTATTGTAAGATAGCGATTGTTCTATGTCTCATTGTAGGGTTGAATGCTTGTAAGTCATCCAAACAATCGACAGTTGAACCCGGAGGACAATTAAGCACTACCGATGAGGAATATTTTGAAACCATGCTCGATCATGAATTGCAATATCAAACATGGTCGTGTAAAATGAATATCGAGTTTAAATCAAAGAGCAAAATAAGCGGTTTGAGCGGATCGTTGAAATTGGTCAAAGATAAAGCCCTGCAAATATCGGTGGCTGTTCCCATTTTCGGCATTGAAGGATTTCGAATGAAAATCACCCCCGACAGTGTTATTGCTTTGGATCGTTTGAATCAACGATATATTGCCGAAGAGATTTCGAATTTTAAAACCAAAGAGCCCATTCTGGATTTTAACACTTTGCAAGCCTTGTTTACCAACCGGCTGTTTATTCCGGGTAAAAAGGAAGTGACGAAGTCGGACTATTCATCTTTCAATGTGAATCGGAAAAATGATCAAATGCTTTTCACCTTGAAAGGAAATAGAAAATTTAATTTTACCTTTACCGGCAATTATACCCATCACATTGTGTCATCATTTATCGGAATGGAAGCAAGTGATTATTTGATGGATTGGAAATATTCATCCTTCGGAGATGTCGCAGGTGTTTGGTTTCCGTCTCAGATAGGCGTTCAAATAACGGCAGAAGGTAAAAACCTGAATGTTGATATGTCTTTCTCCAAAATGGAGAAAGACAAGAACATCAACGTAGATTTTTCGATTCCGGATAAATACCGTCGGACCGATATTAATTATTTGATTAACTTACTTATGAGATGATAAAACGAATTTATATTATATTATTTTTTATCGGATGTTTTTCTTTTTTATTCGGACAGACCAATACATCCGATCTGAAAAAGCAGCAGCGGGACATGTTGTTGCAGATAGAAGCAACCACACAAAAGCTTGATGAAGCAAATAAAAATGTTGCGGTATCGTTGCAACAGTTAGAACTGTTGAGCCGGAAGGTGGCATTGCGGAAACAATATATTGCGGGTATCAATAACGATATCGCCGACATAGAAGATGAAATCTATTTGGTTCAGGAAGACATCAAAGAGCGGCTCGAAGGGTTGAAGAAAGAAAGAGATCGGTATGCGCAAATATTGAGGGGCATGCAGAAAAACAGTTATCAGAACAATAAGCTGCTTTTCATTCTTTCAGCCAAATCAGTTGCACAATCTTACCGTCGTTTCGAATATTTTCGGTCGATGTATGTTTGGCAGAAAAATCAATTGGAAAAAATAAAGAATGCTCAAGATGAATTATTGGCTAAAGAGAAAAATCTGGAAGCAAAACGGTCGGAAAAGTTGACGTTGCTCAGTGCGCAACAGGCGGAAGATCTGAAACTTTTTGAAGAAGAAAAGAAACAAAAAGAGATTGTCGACGGCTTGAAACAGAAGCAAGACGCATTACAATCTGAGTTGAACAGACAAAAATTGCAGGCGGCTCAATTAAATGATCAAATAGAAGGAATTATCACGGTGGAAGCGGAATCTTCGGTGAAAAATCAGGAAAAAGATAACCGGTTGCCGACCGAAAACAAGGGCGATTACGCCATGACCACGGAAGAACAAACGTTATCGTCTAAGTTCGAACAAAACAAAGGTCGGTTGCCGTTTCCCGTTTCCGGAAAATATTTGATTACCGGCCGGTTCGGCGAACAGCAGTATGAAGAATTGAAACAGCAAACCGTCACCAACGGCGGAATAAATATCCAAGCCATGTCGAACAATGACGTAAAGTCTGTTTTCGGCGGTGAAGTAAGCGCCGTATTTGCGATGGCGGGCTATCAAAATACGGTGATTATACGACATGGAGAATATTTGACGGTTTATTCGAACTTATCGTCGGTTTTTGTCAAAAAAGGAGATCAAGTGACGGCCGGACAATCCATCGGTAAAATTTATACCGATTCCGATGCCGGAAATACTTCAGTGCTGTATTTTCAAATCAGAAAAGGAAAAACAAAATTGAATCCTGAAGCTTGGTTGAGAAGATAAGAAAAAAAGTCGGAATCAAAAGCCGGGATCAAGTGACTGCCTCTTGATTCCGGTAAATCAATTCCTTCTCAGCGTATAATCTTTAATGCCCAAATTGCGGTAAGTTTCCAACAAAGCCTCTTCGTCGTTGGTGATGATAAACAGTTTGTCGCCGGGTTTTAACAACGTTTTTCCTTTGGGAATGAAATATTTATCATCTCTTTTTATCATTACCGCCAATGTTTGGTCGGGAAGAGGAAGATTCATCAATAAATTCCCTTTTTGCAACGCCTCTTCGGTTAAAGAAATTTCTGTCATGGTCGATTTGATATCATCGGAAAATTCAATGTCAAAATCCATCAAATTATTTTTATTTCTTTTGTTATCCGACAATTTCAACCAATTAGCAACACGGGTAAGAGTCGTACCTTGAATGAGCAGCGACATCAAGGTGATAAAGAAAACAATGTTAAAGATCAAACGGGCATTATGTACGCCGCCGGCCAAAGGCAAAATAGCGAAAATAATAGGCACGGCTCCTCTTAATCCTACCCAGGAAATAAACAGTTTGTCTTTGAAATGCATTTTACGGAAAGGAAGGAATGAAAGGAACACGCTGATCGGCCTCCCCGCAAGAATCATGAACATACCGATGAGGATGCTTCCCAATGCGACGGGTAGCAGTTCATGAGGATTAACCAGCAAGCCTAAAGTCAAGAACATGACGATTTGACTGAACCAAGCCAATCCGGAAAAGAAATGCAAAGAAGAACGTTTATGAACAAACTTTGAATTTCCGATTACCAATCCGGAAATATAAACGGCCAAATAACCGTTTCCGTTGATAAAATAAACAGCCGAAAAAATAAATATTCCGCAAGTCAACAACAGAATGGAATATAATGATTCATTGGTCAGTTTGATTTTATTGATCAGCCGGACGGATGATTTTCCCAAATAATATCCGGCCAATCCTCCGATAATCAGCTGCAAAAAGAAAGAAATGACCGCATGCAGGTAATCGGGATTTTCTCCCGGCGACGAAGAAGTAATCAGTTGAATAAGAACGACGGTCAGCATATAAGCCATCGGGTCATTGCTTCCGCTTTCCAATTCCAGCAACGGGCGCAATCTATGTTTTAAGGAAACCCCTTTGCTTCTTAAAATAGAAAAAACCGAGGCCGAATCGGTCGAAGACATGATTGACGCCAATAATAAAGATTCGAGGAAACTGATTTCAATATTGTCGGTGAGTTTGTTGACGACAAAATAAATGAAAATTCCGGTGATGAATGCCGTCAACAACACTCCGACCGTTGCCAAAACAGCACCCTGCCGAATGACGGGTTTTATTTCTTCTAATTTAGTATCCAAGCCTCCCGAAAACAAGATGATGCATAAGGCAATGGTGCCGATGATTTGGGAGGCATTGTAATTTTCAAAACCAAAGCCCAAGCCGTCTATTCCGAAAAGCATTCCGACACCCAAAAAGAGGAAAAGAACCGGTACTCCGAACCGATACCCTGCTTTTGTGGCGAATAAGCTGATTAAGAATAGTATGGAAACAAACAGCAGAATCGATTCTATGGAAAAATTTACAGACAATATATACATGAATTCAAAATTAATTAAGGGGATTCTGACAAATATACGAAAAATGCGACAAAATCAAACAATCCGTTATGTTTATTGCAGAAAAATCTGCTGTAACTTCTTTCAAATCACAACAGGTTGACGTTAATTTTAATAAATTGATATGATTATCGGATGTCATACCCGGCTATTTTCGCAGGTGGGTATGAAAAATGTAATATTCGTTTTTTGAAAAATCCGGTTTAAAAAATGTTGTTTCTGTCCCGTCAGGGACAACATATTGATAGAAAGGAAATTTCTCCGTCAGCCAAAGTCCCGTCAGGGACGTAATGCGGAAAGGAAAACATGTGTCCCCGGCAGGACAAGGAGTGAAGGAATGGCGTTTTTCTACCAATATTATTACTGATTTGAAAACTTTCTACCTCAACATTTTCGCCATTTGCTTAATACATTTTTCCTTTTGTTCCAAATTCGGGTGGACATATAAATTTAATGTAGTGCTGATATTCGAATGTCCGAGAATGACGCTGACGGTTTTGTAATCGCAATTACTTTCGATACAGCGTGTGGCAAAACTGTGACGATTGTTTTATCCGTTCAATAAACAGCATAAATCTTGAATTTCTATATCTTGACAATTCTTACAAAGATATAACTTCTTTGGCTTCCCCTTGATAATTGTTCAAAAAAGTACTTTTTGTCTGATTATTCTTGTTTCTGTATAGTATATTCTGTTCCCTTATGGCATATATCCCCCGAAAAATACCACAAACATGGTATTTCCCCTTCCCTTTCGTGAACATACTTTTGCATGACGGGAAAAACAGTATATCTACTATCGATGAACGATAATCATACAAAAGGGAAATTTAGTATTTTTATCCTTATCCGTTAATATAACCGGTAAAAAAAATAAATGATTATCGGATGTTATGCCTACTTATCCTCACAGGTGGGGTATAAAAATGTAATATTCGTTTTTTTGAAAGTTACATGCTAAAAAATATTGT
>WRGA01000124.1 GCA_009787405.1 Candidatus Azobacteroides sp. | reverse complement strand
CTCCGGTGCAATTGACCCGCACTGAAATTATGTTTTCTGCTCCTATATTTAAATATGGGGTCAAATCGTATTCAATGCTGCAAAAACCATAGGGGCGGAAACCCAAATGCCGGCCATTGACATACACATCGCTTTGGTGAAAAATTCCGGCGAATAATATGGTTACCTGCTTCCCTGCATAAGACTTGGGAATCATAAAACTTTTGCGATACCAGCCGACGGTCCCCGGCAAGTAGGCTGCCGACCCTTCTGCCGACTTGTCGAATTTCATCTTGATATTCCAGTCGTGCGGTAACTGCACCTCTTCCCATTGCCGGTCCACATAATCCGGTTCGGCAAATTTTGGATTATCATCTTGAATAAATCTCCACTCGAAATCGAAATTGATCCGCCTTTGAGCTTCAACCGGCCAAACGACTGTTAAAAGTGTCAACAATATTAATATTTTTCTCATATTTATTTTTTTACAGGATATTAATTCTACTTTAATTCACCACTTAATTTGTATCATTCGCAGAATATTCTGAAAATATGGATATAAGAAATGAAATTACGATTAGTAATCCATATTTCTTCATGCAGATATATTTAATTACGATGTCAACAAAAAAGATTTAGTCGCAAAAGTAAACAATAACATAGAAAAAAAGCGTATATTTACCGAAATTTTCTTCATGACCGATAAAGAACAATACCGGGAGCTATGCACCAAAGAACCGTCCATTCCCATTTTTTCAAGGGATTGGTGGCTGGATTGTGTTTGCGGAGAAAATCAATGGGATGTTCTGTTGTATTTTTCCGATGGCTGTCCCGAAGCAATTGAAGCTGCTTTTCCTTTTTATACTCCTTATAAGAAAGGAATTACCATGCCGGCTTTTACGCAGACGATGGGTATTTGGTTTAATCCGAATTTCGGGAAGGAAAACTATTCCAAGAATTTATTGCGAAAACAAAACATTTGCGAACAGTTGATCCGGAATTTACCGGAACACACCTATTTCATTCAAAATTTTCACTACCTGTTTACGGATTGGCTGCCTTTTTATTGGAAAGGCTACCGCCAAACGACCCGATACACTTACATCTTGCCGGATATACAGAATATCGCCGAAATAGAAAAAAATCGGAGCTACAATATCCGTCAGAATATACACAAAGCCCGGACGAAGTATCAAATGGAAATGAAATCCCGGCTTTCGGCGGATTCGTTTTTGGAAATAAATGCTAAAACCTACGAACGGCAAAGGAAAAAGGCGTATCAATCCAAGATATTGCGTCGATTGATTGAAACAGCTTATGCAAGAAATCAAGGAAACACATGGGGCGCTTTTGATCCGGACGGACGGTTGCATGCAGCCGTCTTCGTCGTATGGCAGGAAAACTGCGCGTATTATATTGCCGGAGGAAGCGATCCGATAGGGCGAAAATCGGGAGCTCATCTTCTCGTCCTGTCAGAAGCGATCCGCGCAGTATCGAATGTTTCCGCTTCATTCGATTTCGAAGGGTCCATGATACCGGGTGTAGAACGGGTCTTTCGCTCATTCGGTGCCCTTCAAAAACCTTATTTTACAATCTCAAAAGGAAATCGTCCTTGGATACGCGCAGCGGTCAAAGCACTCCGCAACTGTTTTTCAACTCGTCAGGCATGATACTGATAACGGCTTACTCCAATATTTTATCGCTTGCCGGAATGTCGCGATTAACCGATTTAAATCAAGACTTATTGAGTCAATAATTTTCAAAACAGATACGTAAATCCTGCCATTGCGCTTATCGATTGTTCGGGATAGGTATACCGGTATTCGTATTTTTGATTCAGCAGGTTATTCATTTGCAGGTAAACGGAAAATGATTTGTTGAACATGTAATTTACTCCCCCTGTCACGTTTTGAATGTCTTTCATTTTTTCTTGCAAATTGAACGGAGGGCGGATTTGTGAAAACATGGTTTGCAACAATCCGTATCTTCCGGTTTGCAATTCATATCCGATATTCATTTTTAATTGAGGCAATAGGAGCACATCAACCGAGGCATTCACTTCGAAATCGGGAATATTCACCGGCTTTGTGGCCGTTTCGTTATTCCCACCTTTCAATCCGGTGTCCCAAAAGTTTTTCGCCAATTTGAGCGAAATGCCGACTCGGTCTTGATAATTGCAGGTAATTTGTCCGCCAGCCTGAAACAGATTTTCTTTATCATACAGCCCGTATTCAAATGCACCGGGGAAATAATATTCGTCGTATCCCGTCGTATAATCCGCATTCCGGAAATAATAATGCATGTCGTTGACTATCTTGTACCGCACATACGCATTGAAAAACCAGTAATTCAATTCGCTTGATTTAATTCCCAGCCGTGCATCCAACGGACATTCGGCATCGGGTACTTTGATGCCGGGACTGAGATAACGATTTTCTTCGGCGATGCGCGATTTCGTATACACTTCTTTTCTTCCGCCTGCTTCCGCGTAAAGCCAAGTTCCTTTCGACAGATCGTATTCAACCGAAAAATCGGGTGCAATCGTAAATTTTTTGTCGCCTTCAGTAGCACAATTCAATGTAGCTCCGACATGGAGTTTCCAATTTTCGCCGTTTCCTCCCATTTCAAAATACGGACTCACTGCCACGTTCGTGTAATTGCTGATCGGGTCTGCCGAATTTTTTGCCGTATAAAAAAGATTATGCATTTCTGCCTTAATTCCCGGCGTAATCTGTTCCAATCTTTTATTCAAATCAAACCGGGTAAACACGTCACTTTCGGAAAGGCCGTTATGACCTTCCCCTGTTCCGTATTTCTCCGTAAAATAGGAATAATCAATTTGTACCTCATAGTTTATTCCGTCGTCATGTGTCGATTTAATGCCGATACCCGGATTAATCCGTTGAAAAACCTGCGTCCGGTCAGGAATCGTACCGTCAGGATTTATCATAAAATCGTATCCGTAATAATTGAAGCCGGTATATCCGTAATTTGCCGAGACATTCAGATTAAAATAATCAAACCGGTGCTTATAAAAAGCATTGAAAAGATTGTCATTCAATTTTGCTTTTTTCTTCGAATCATCCTGCAAATAAGTAACATTCCCGTTGGTGGAAAAATGATTGCCTGAAACACGCAAATAATCGTTTTCGGTATTCAGAAATTCGTATCCGGCAGCACCTCTGATATTGAGTAAATTCCCGCCGCCCAATGTCACATAACCACGTTTGCCGTATAACATCGGTCCGGTGCCGAAATGTTCGGCCTGCAACCGGGCCGATTCCGTCGGAGGCGTCGTGCTTGTCGACCACGATGAATATTGAATCGTCGCTTTCGTCGGTTTGAGGTCTTCGACTTCGGGCAAAATATTTATTTTATCCGCATCCCGGATGGTCGGAGTATATTCTCCCTCCAGAAGCATTTCCCGCCTCAATGTACTGTCTTTTTGAGCCGTATTCAAATCTTTTCCGAAAAGAGTTCCCGAAAACACAACGGCCATGCAAACTACGCCGGCTGAACGGATAAATATTGTTTTCCTGATTTCCCGTATATTATTTCTTTCCACAAAACGCTTTTTTAAGATACAATTTGACAATTACGATCTTACACACTTCCAAGTTTTGATTTTTGTTCTTCTCACTTCCCGATCTTTTTCATCCGGTCATCTATCAATGACGAAATATCGTCGTTCGTTCCTTTATAATTGGTGCGTAAACTTTGCAGGTATTGTCCGGCCTGAAATTTATCGTTTCCGGCGATGTTGATGTCGGCCATCAGGATAAATCCGCGGGCCAGCCAATAACTGTGAGGCGTCCCTTTTTGAATGAAATCCAATATTTCTTTTTCGGCTTTATCCGACTGTTTGTTGTCGAAATAATATTGTGCCAACAAATATTTGGCTTGCGCCCCGTAAACATTCCGGGTATCTTTGGAAAGTGTTTGCAGATCTTCCACAGCTTTGGCCGGATTCAGTTTTAAATTGGCCTGCGCCCGACCGAAAAGGGCTTCATCGGCCAATTCGGGCGAAAGCTTTTTATCTTGCAGCAATTCATCCGCCGCATTAATCACTTCTTGCGGTTTATTCAGCAATCCGGCGCAACGCAATATTCCGATTTTGGCTGCCCGCAAATTTTCTTTTTGTTCGGCTTTCGCCTCCAACGATTTAAAATAACCCAACGATTTATTGTAATCTTTTTGGATATATGCTATTTCGGCGCTGCGGGCCAAAGCATCTTCGGTGAATTTGTTATCGGGAGCATTCACTACTTTTCCGAACTCGACGGCTGCATCCGGATATTTTTTATCGACAAAAGCCATCGAACCCAAATAATAATGTGCATTCACCGAAAAAGCGCCGTTCGGAAAACTTTGCAAATAACCGGTCAACGCCGCTTTCGCTTTTGCATTGTCTCCGTGCATGTATAATCTTTCGGCGGAAAGATACGTCAGGGAATCCTGCTCCGTCACGTCAAATTTCACTTGTCCGCCCAACGATTTCACATAAACCGCATATCCTTGAATATCATTTTTTTCCAGATAAATTGTTTTCAAATCCTGAACGGCAATTTGGGCCTCTTCGCTTCCGGGATAATTCGAAATCACTTTTTTGTAAATAACCGCGGCTTGATCCAACTCTTTGCCGGCTAAATACAACATCCCTTTTTGCAATCCGGCTTTCCGGCTCCACGAACTTTTCGGATATTTATTTTCCAATTCGCCGAAGGCGGCAATTGCTTTATTATTTTGATTCAGCATCACATAAGCGCGACCCATTTCGAAATAGGCATCAGGCAGATATTCCGATTGCGGATAAGCGTTTATCATATTATTCAACGTATTGATCTTACCGGCGTAATCTTTTTGCAATCCCAATACATAAGCCCTTTGAAAAGCGGCATAATCTCCGTTTCCGCTTGGACTCGAAGCTGCTTTGGCATAACTCGCTTCGGCCTGCGATAAATTCCGCGAATAAAAATAACAGTCTCCGATCCGGTTGTAAGCATCGGCATAAGATGCTTTTTTCACATTCGGTTCCGCCGATACATATTTCGTAAAATTACTTAATGCCGAAGAATAATCTTTTTGTTTGAAGTAGGCATAGCCTAAATTATACCATGCGACGACATCCGTCTTTTTGTCTTTCCCCGTTGTTTGAGACAGATAGGTTTCATAATCCGTCACGGCATTTTTATAACGATTCAACCGATAGTTCGATTCTCCCCGCCAAAAATAATTCAATGCTTTCGTTTCGGCATTGTAATTTCCGATCTGCATCGACTGCGTAAAATATTGTGATGCCGTCTGAAAATCATTGTCGGCAAAATATTGAGTTCCCAATTGAAACAAAATGTTTTGTTCGGCTTCTAAGATTTTGTCCGTCGGTTTTTTGATTTTTTTGATCGAAGCAAGTGCGGCACGATAATTTCTCGTCGTCAGATAAGTTTCGACCAGACAGTCGTTCACCTTGTCGGCATATGTCGAATTTGGAAATGTATTCAAGAAACGTTCGAAAATCGAAACCGATTCCCCGAAAGCGGAATAAGAAGTTTCATGCGCAAGCAATCCGCAGTTATACATGGCAACCTCCTGAATCTGCTTGTCGAAAGTCATGTTCGATGCCGATTCAAAAGCCATCCGCGCATTATTTTTATCATTCAGATTCAAATAACTTTGCCCCAACAATAAATACGTGTTTTGTGTAATCACATCGTTGTCCGTCGAAACAAGGCGCAAATATTTGACGGCATCCGAATAATCATTTTGTTTGAAATAAGCCGTTCCCAACGTGTAGTAACTGCTGCGCAAAGGTGCGGGCGAATGGTTGACATAATCATTCAAATATTGAATCGTTTGAGTCAAATCTCCCGTATTGTAATAACTCTCCCCGACAATGCGTCTGGTTTCCAACCGTTTATCGCCCGTCAATTCATTTCCGGCAAGCAATTTTTTTCCCGAAACGATGACATCGTCGTATCTTTTTTGAATGAAATAAATCTGTGTGATGTAAAATCCCGAAACGGTTTTAAAATCTTTCGATTTTTGAAGCGGCATAAAAGTCTCCAGCGCTTTATCGTAATTTTCGCGGGTATAATAAATATATCCTTTGTAATAAGCGGCAGGCTCCCCGTATTTTTTGCTTTCGGATGCCAATGCCGTAAAAAATGCCAATGCCTGCTGTGAATCTCCCGTTTGCAACAAACAATAGGCAAAACGATAGCTGTAATCTTCCTGTTCTTCTTTCGACAACAACAACATATCCGATTTGGTAAACCATGCCATTGCTTCTTGATAGTTGTTTTGCAAAAATTTCAACGATGCCGCCATGAAATTCACCCGATTTTCATATTGCGACGACGGATAATTTTTCAGAAAAGCAAAAATCAACTTTTCGACATCGGGATCATTCTTGGCAAACGCCGATGAAATAATATAATAGTCCGCGTCTTTGATCGATTCTTTATCGGTTGCCGTGTTTTTGTATGTTTGCATTCGTTCTATGCATCCGATGTAGTTCTGATCAAAATACATTTTCTTTCCTTCATCAAAAAGACGATCCGGATAATCTGAAATGTATGTCTTTTGAGCAAAAATAAATCCGCTTAAACTGCCGGCAAAGCTGAGGATAAGGATTAATCTTTTCATAAAATTAACGATGTATGATAATCCATTTACCACCTTTATCCGAACCTTCTCTGCGAATGATATTATTCCTTTTCATAGCTCTCAAATAATGTATTACTTGCGCTTCGGTCAGACTTAATTGTGTGGCTATTTGGGTACGAGAAATTTCTGCATTTGTTTTTAACAAATTCAAAATAAAGGTTTCCGTTTTCTGTGCGTTTTCTGTGTGTTTTCTGTGTGTTTTCTGTGTGTTTTCACGTGGTTTTCCGGTTGTTTCTTCGCCACCCGACATATCCAATTTTCCGTCTTTCAGCATAAAAGTTACTTTGGTTTTGTCGATAGATGTTTCAAAAATAACGTCTTTGTGCGTTTCTTTTTTCCATACCAGCATTTTGTCAAAACCGTAACCGGCATTTTCGCAAAGCCTGGCTATACGAAACAATTTTGCCAATACCGGATTGCGCGGGATTGAAACGTCTTCTTTCATTAATTCTTCTATCGGGCGAGGCAATGTACCGGGGTTTTCAAACTCAATGCGGTTGGTAAAAACACGAATACGCGGTTTCATCGGACTGAAATAATCGCAATGAATCAGCATATTTATTAAGCCCTCGCGAAGCGCGTCTAATTGCTTACTGTCTTCGTGCCCGATACCCATATCGCCGATATACAACGGATTATCGGCATAAATACGCAAGCGTTGAAACAGTACAAAATAATATTCCCAAAGATTTTCCTGTTCTTGAATACGAAATGTGTATCTCGGCTCGGCATCGGCGTATGAAGTGGCAGGAATTTCCAAATAATCCACCCTGAAATCGGATATATGGTTTAATATTTCTACATTGTCGCCCAAAAACAGCAACCCTCCATAAGTTAGTTTACCGTCTTTCACCAATTGCAACTTTTGATTGAATTCATCGTCTTCAAGCGTATTGTATGGCAATTCAGGTATTATTCGTTTCAGATAATCCCGGAAACTTTTGTAAGAAGATTTATTGAAAGATTGAACTGTTGTTCCTTCTACCGGTTTTTCCGACATAATGCCGAAAGATTGTTCCCGCAAAAGTACGTTTATTTCATAATCGGTGGCACGTTGGTCGCCGCTTGCCGTGCGAATAAACGTATTCTGCAAAGAATTGAAATAGACAGGCTTTTGTTCTGCCGAAGGGATGTAAAATGCCAAAATCGTTTTGTCGTCAATGGTGTATTTCTTACATTCAGGATTAATTAACACGTTGAATTTGTTACGGGAACGCAAGGCAGTTATCAAATCCTGCTCCATTTTTTCGGGATTGGAAACACCTGTAACTTCAAACATTTTATCATTTTGCGAAACACCCAACACAAGCCATCCCCCCGAAGTATTGGAAAATGCGCTGACTGTTTCCCAAACACCTTTTGGCAATTCCGATGATGCTTTTTTAACCTCGAAATCGTTCCATTCGATATCCGCTAAGCGTTGAAGCAATGTGTTTTTGTCCATAAAGGATAATCAGCCGAAATTTCATCAAATATCATTCCCCAAGTGATCAGTTCCAACAGCTGTGAAACCCGTAAATTTCATGTTTCGAATGGCGGGTCTTCCCTTGCATATATTTACATTAATGGTGATTCCGGTTAAAAGCGTTTCCATAAAATCCGATTTTATAATGCAAAGATGCTCATCTTGTTTCATTTACCGACGAAAAGAGAAACATCTCCCCTTATCCCTTCAAATACTCATCCATTGCTTTGGCGGCTTTTCGTCCGTCGCCCATGGCGAGAATGACGGTTGCGCCTCCGTGAATAATATCGCCTCCGGCAAATATATCGACCACAGAGGATTGCATGCTATCTTGATTCACCACCAATGTTCCACGGTTGGTGACTTCCAACCCGGAAATCGAAGCGGGAATGAGCGGATTCGGCGAAACTCCCACACTGACAATTACTTGGTCGACATCTATCAGGTCGGTTTGTCCCGGAAGTTCAACCGGACTTCTCCGCCCCGACGCATCAGGTTCTCCCAACGTCATTTTTTGAAGCAGCATTTGTTTTATCCGTCCTTTTTCATCTCCGTAATATTCTATGGGATTATGCAGCGTAAAAAACTCCACGCCTTCTTCTTTGGCATGTTTCACTTCTTCGATCCGGGCCGGCATTTCTTCTTCCGAACGGCGATAAACAATCACGGCTCGTTCGGCTCCCAGACGACGCGCCGTGCGCACCGCATCCATGGCCGTATTCCCGCCGCCGATGACCGCCACTTTTTTCCCGGTTAAAACAGGCGTGTCCGATTCGGGATTCGCGGCATCCATCAAATTTACACGGGTCAAATATTCGTTGGCCGACATCACTCCGTTCAGATTTTCTCCGGGAATGTTCATAAAACGCGGAAGTCCTGCCCCGCTGCCGATGAAAATCCCTTTAAATCCTTGTTCGTGCAAATCTTCATACATCAAGGTTTTTCCGATGATGCAGTCGGTAATGAATTTCACGCCTATTTTACGTAAAACATCCACTTCAATATCCACAATCTTATTGGGCAATCGAAATTCGGGAATCCCGTATT
Organism: Candidatus Azobacteroides sp.; assembly: GCA_009787405.1. Classification (GTDB taxonomy): domain Bacteria; phylum Bacteroidota; class Bacteroidia; order Bacteroidales; family WRGA01; genus WRGA01. The sequence goes on along the minus strand of WRGA01000124.1, from coordinate 89,452 downwards.
TTAATACACCGCCGATTTCGTGCAATGCTTCAAAAACCGTCACGTCATATCCGAATTTCGCCATATCCAATGCAAAGGACAATCCGGAAGGTCCGGAACCCACGACCGCAATCTTGATCCCGTTTTTCGGCGCCGTTTCGGGAACGGATATTTGTCCGGATTCTCTTTCATAATCCGCGGCAAACCGCTCCAAATAACCGATGGCAACCGGCTCTTTCCCCATTTTTTGAATGTACATGCATTTGGCTTCGCATTGCTTTTCCTGCGGACACACCCGACCGCAAACTGCCGGCAACGCACTGGTTTCTTTCAGCGTTTTTGCCGCTTCGAGAAATTCGTTGCGCTCGATGTTTTTGATGAATTTCGGAATATTGATCGCCACCGGACATCCGGTAATGCACATGGGATTTACACAATCCAGGCAACGTTGAGCTTCCGACAAAGCCTGATCAACCGTCAATCCCAAATTCACTTCTTCATTGTTGTGACTGCGATATCCGGGATCCAATTCCCGCATTTTCACCCGGGGAATGTCCACCCGTTCTTTTGTTTTTTTATTTTTACGTAATTCTTCGCGCCAAAACTGATTGCGCTCTGAGGCTAAATATTCTTCCGTTGTCATTATTTTATTTTCTGTAAGTCGGTAATGTTGAAAAAATAGTTTATATTTTAAACGCAAAGGGAGAAAGACGTGAAGTTTTAATTCTTTGTGACTTTGTGTATAAAATAGTATAAATTGAATTCTGTCATGTTCTTACCCGAAATTATTCTAAATCTTTATAAGAAGTCAGACGGATCAACATTTCGTCGAAATCCACTTGGTGAGCATCAAATTCGGGACCGTCGACGCATACGAATTTTGTTTTTCCGCCGACCGTCACCCGGCATGCTCCGCACATTCCCGTTCCATCGACCATGATCGTATTTAATGACGCCACAGTCGGAATGTTATATTTTTTCGTAAGGAGAGAAACAAATTTCATCATAATTGCCGGCCCGATCGTTACGCACAGATCAACTTTTTCACGATTGATAACTTCTTCCACTCCGTTGGTCACCAACCCTTTTTTTCCGTAAGAACCGTCATCGGTCATGACCATCACTTCATCGGAATTTTTTTTCATTTCTTCTTCCAGAATGATCAAATCTTTGGTGCGTGCCGCAAGTACGACAATCACTTTATTTCCGGCTTTTTTCAAGGCCTCGGCAATGGGAAGCATCGGTGCCGTTCCCACACCCCCGCATGCACAAACCACCGTGCCGAAATTTTCAATATGAGTCGCTTTTCCCAAAGGCCCCACTACATCCGTAAAATAATCTCCTTCATTTAACGCGCAAATTTTTTTGGATGATTTTCCCACATTTTGAACCACCAAAGTGATTGTACCTTTTTGAACATCGGAGGATGCGATGGTCAATGGCACCCGCTCGCCTTTTTCACCGACGCGGACAATGACAAAATGCCCGGCTTTCCGTGCTTTGGCGATTAAGGGGGCTTCGACCTCAAGTCTTACGACATTTTCGGAGAAAAATTCTTTACTTACAATTTTATTCATCGTGTTTGAATAGCATTTAAAAAGATGTACAAAGTAGTGTCTAAACGGACACAAATCAACTCTCAGGTATGAGGAATAAATAAGTTATAATAGCTTTAAGATCCCCTTAATAGTATGGGGACTCATCAGCTACACCTTACCTTTATCCGCTTATTTTCAGAGGTTTGTTTTCAAATGAGGTAATGAGGCTGAATTTATTTATCTTCTTTATCCTTGTTATTTCAAGTGAGCTGTATCGGACTCGAACCGATGACCCCTACCCTGTCAAGGTAATGCTCTAAACCAACTGAGCTAACAGCTCCCACCTGCTTTGCGGCACAAAAATAATAAAAATGTCAAAGAATTACAATTTAACTTATTTATTAATTTATATTAATTATTGACGAAACAGCCGATTTGAAAAAAGAAAATTTATACAACAATGTGGTTAACAGAGAATTACGATTTATACTTAAGAAACCGGAGGTTTATAAAATTTAATCTGATGTTTTACCCGGCAATGTCTTTATCACCTGACTGCAAAAAGTCATCGGGAATGATTTCTGCCAGCGAGCAGTTTTATGAAAGCCTGTCGAGGCGGACATGTTGTTTGTCCTCTTTTTTACTTGAAAGGACTTACAGTCCGACTTCCTCAAAAATTCTTTTTAAAAAAACAATATACAAAGAATATTTTTTTATTGTAATTGAAATATATTCTTTCTATCGGAAAACATGTTCGCCATGGTGGAGAATTAAATTTTGTTAAATAATACTCGAAAATTTGGGTTATAACATAGAAGGGAATAAAGCAGGGGTTAGATCCGGGTGATCAAAAAAAAACCTGTATTCAAGAAATGCAGGTTTTTGCTCTTCCTCTTGGACTTGAACCAAGGACCCTCTGATTAACAGTCAGATGCTCTAACCGACTGAGCTAAGGAAGAAAATTTTATTAAAAAAACAATAAAAATTTTTAATCGCTCTTCCTCTTGGACTTGAACCAAGGACCCTCTGATTAACAGTCAGATGCTCTAACCGACTGAGCTAAGGAAGAAGATTTTATATCCATTTCTTTAAAATGCGAGTGCAAAAGTAATGCATAATGTCTAATTATGCAATATCTTTGCATAAATTTTTGCAACCAAGAGGCCGGTTCATGAATTTGTTCAGATTTTTTTAGACCAAAGAGCATAAAAATAGGCCGACAAATATTTACGGAATGAAAATGAAAAAAGTATTAGGAATGGGCAATGCCCTGGTCGACATTTTAATCCGTCTTCAATCGGATGATCTGTTGGCAGAATTAAATTTTCCGAAAGGCAGCATGCAATTAATCGACGAAACTCGTTTGTCTTTGATCTATGAAAAAATAGAAGGTAAAGAAACGACTTTGATGGCGGGAGGTTCGGCTGCCAACACCATTGCCGGATTAGCCCGCTTGGGAAATCCTTGCGGATTCATCGGAAAAACGGGACAAGACGCTTTGTCCGATGTTTTTTTCAACGATATGGTTCAATGCGGCATTCTTCCTTCGCTATTGAAAAACAATACTCCGTCGGGAAGGGCCATCGCTTTTATTTCTCCCGACAGTGAAAGAACTTTCGGTACGTTTCTCGGCGCCGCGGCCGAATTGGAGCCGGACGATTTGCTTCCCGAGATGTTTTCGGGATACGATTTTTTCTATATCGAGGGTTATCTGGTTCAAAATCATGCTTTGATCGAACGGGCCGTGACTTTAGCGAAAGATGCGGACATCCGGATCGCAATCGACTTGGCCAGTTACAATGTTGTCGAATCCAATTTGGATTTTCTGCGTCATTTGATTCAGCATTATGCCTACATTGTTTTTGCCAACGAAGAAGAGGCAAAAGCGTTGACGGGAAAAAACCCTGAAAAGGCTTTGTCCGAAATTGCCGGCATGTGCGAGATCGCAGTTGTGAAAGTTGGTGCAGACGGCGCTTTCATCAAACAAAAGGATATTTTTCATCATGTTGCCACAATTCCCGCAATTCCCGTCGATACCACCGGCGCCGGCGACTTGTATGCTGCCGGATTTATGCACGGATTATCTTTGGAAAAACCGCTTCCTGTTTGCGGTGAATATGGTTCGATTCTTGCCGGAAACATTGTTGAGGTGGTGGGACCTAAAATGAGCGATGACCGTTGGCTGAAAATTTCCGATGAAATAAAGAAATTATAACCGATATTGTGTGAATGAAAAATAAAAACGATCAATGAGAAGATATTTTAGTGCAGGGATTTGTTTCTTAATATGTCATTTCATTGTTTCGGCCCAAGATGACCGGAATTTTGAAATAAGTAAAAATCTGGATATATTCAATTCTTTGTATAAAGAGTTGGATATGTTTTATGTAGATACGTTGAATACCGAAAAGGTTATCCGTTCGGGCATCGATGCCATGTTAAGCGGCCTTGATCCATATACCGATTACATTTCGGAAAAAGAATCCGATGATTTCAAATTTTTAACCACAGGGGAATATGCAGGCATCGGTTCCACGATCATGCTCGGAAAAGACAGCCGTGTCGTCATTTCCGATCCTTACGAAGGAATGCCGGCCCAAAAAGGAGGGTTGAAAGCCGGAGATATTATTTTGGAAATCGACGGAGAAAACATGGTCGGCAAATCGAGTTCGGAAGTGAGCGCAAAGCTCAAAGGACAAGCCGGTACCATCGTGAAAATTAAATTGGAACGTCCCGGAGAAAAAAAGCCTTTCATCAAAGAAATCAAACGGGAAAATATTCAAATCAATTCCGTAACCTATTCCGGAATGGTAAACGATAAAACAGGATATATTTATCTTTCGGGTTTCACCGATAAAAGCGGAGGTGAGTTGAGGTATGCGATACTTGATCTGATTAATAACCGGAAAGCCGAAAAATTAATCCTGGATCTGAGAAATAATTTGGGAGGGATTTTGGAGTCGGCTGTGCAAACAGTCAATTTTTTTGTGCCGAAAGGAAAAGATGTGATGTCCACAAAAGGGAAAATAAAACAATGGAACCGGAATTATAAGACAACGATCGAGCCTATTGCCCCGAATATTCCGTTGGTGGTATTGGTGAATAACAGTTCGGCTTCGGCTTCCGAAATTGTTTCGGGCGCTTTGCAAGATTTGGATCGTGCCGTTATCGTCGGTAATCGCACCTTCGGAAAAGGATTGGTACAAACCACCCGCGAAATAGGATATAACGGAACGTTAAAGGTTACGATCGCAAAATATTATATTCCGAGCGGACGTTGTATTCAGGCCATTGATTATGCCCACCGGGATGAAAACGGTTCGGCCGATTATATTCCCGACAGTCTGACCACCGAATTTTCAACAGCCGGCGGAAGAAAAGTCCGGGACGGCAGAGGCATTACTCCCGATTTTACCGTGGAAGGCGAAAAATCGGGAAATATCGCTTATTATCTGGTCGCCGAAAATATTATTTTTGATTACGCCACTCAATATGCGATCAAGCATCCGTTCATTGCTCCCGTCGAAAATTTTTCGCTGTCGGACGCTGATTACAACGATTTTAAACAATATGTCAAATCAAAGGATTTTACCTATGACCGACAAACGGCAAAATATTTGAAAAATCTGAAAGAAATTGCCGAATTTGAAGGCTATCTTGATTCTGCGTCAAGTGAATTTGCCGCATTGGAAAATAAATTGGCTCCCGATTTGGATCGGGATTTGGATAAATTCAAATCTCAAATTGTCAGAATGTTGAGCGCTGAAATCGTCAAACGTTACTATTATCAAAAAGGAGAGATCATCGAAAATCTGAAAGACGACGAGGATTTGAAAAAAGCAATCGAAATTTTGAACGATCCGGAATTGTATAAGAAAACATTAAATGTTCCGTCATAAACGAATGAATTAGATTAACATCTAAATAATTACTATTCGCACATCCGGTCATTCAGTTATTCTCAATGAAAAAGCCGCTCCGAGAATCGGAAGCGGCTTTTTCACTAAAAGCAGAACTTATTAATTTCTCAGTAACGTTCTCAGATTTTCGGCATGGACTCCTTTGGCCAGGATCTTTCCTGATTTGTCCAAAAGATAACTTGTGAAACCTTTTTGCAATTGGTACTTTTTGAACAGCTCGGAATTTTCTCCTTTTGCCTCATAAAATTGAGTTGTTTGGTCTATTCCGTCGATTTTAACCGTTTCTTCGAATACGGATTCAAATTTGTCGAATGAAACAGATACCATTGCCACTTCTTTTTTGTTGATTTTTTTTACTTCATTCCAAAGGCTTACATTGTTTTCACGGGAACGGGCATCATAAGCCGCCCAAAAATTCACCAATACATAACGTCCTTCGAAATCCTTTAAATTCAATTTTCCCGATAAATCATCGACCGAAATTTCGGGCGCCTTATTACCTTCAAACAAACCTTCGGAGGATCTTGCAGTTTGTTCTCCTGTAAAAGAAATAAAGAAAAGCAGTAAAACTCCAACAAAAACGTACTTTAAAAATCTCATAAAAATCGTTTTAGTTAAAAAAAACACCTTATTATTCGCTAATAATCAAAGGTTTGCCGATTTTCGGCTTTAAAAAAATACTTCTTAATCAGTTTTATCGGCGGCAAAGATACGATTATTCAACCCTTACTTCCAAAAAAAATTATGTATTTTATGTTTCGTTATGCAAAAATTTATTAAAATATCAGCCGGGATTGCCTTAAGATTACCGTCATAAAGGCGTTTTCGGGGTTGAAATGATAGACATTAAATGCCGGCATGTACTTAATATCGTGGATTTTATATATACTTTTGCAGAAAATTAAATCTTTTGCCCGTTTTCGATAATATTACACCGAAAAACGGCCGTCAACCGGGCAAATTGTAAATCGTAAATTGTAAAATCGTACATTCAAAGTGATTGATATTTCTGTTTTTGAAAATAAATCCGCCGCTTATTATACATTGGGTTGTAAATTGAATTTTGCCGAAACGTCATCCATCGGTAAACTATTGGAAGAAAACGGCATACGGAAAGCCGGAAAAGGAGAAAAAGCCGATATTTGCATTGTGAATACTTGTTCGGTCACCGATTTGGCCGATAAAAAATGCCGGCAGGCCATCCGCAAAATCCGTAAGGAAAATCCCGATTCTTTTCTGGTCGTCACCGGGTGTTATGCCCAACTGAAACCAAATGAAATTGCCGGCATGAAGCAAGTGGATTTAGTAATCGGCACCGGTCAAAAAGCGGATATTTTTTCTTATTTGAATCCATTGAATAATTCAAAAGTTCCGAACATCGTCGTTTCCCCGGTCAAAGATATCACGGCTTTCTCCCCTTCCTGTTCGCAGGGTGATCGAACCCGTTATTTTTTGAAAGTGCAAGACGGCTGCGATTATTATTGTACATACTGCACCATTCCGCTGGCGCGCGGACGAAGTCGTAACGGAAAAATCGTCGATTTGACGGAACAAGCGCAAAATTGTGCCGAAAGAGGGGGAAAAGAAATTGTATTGACGGGCGTGAATGTAGGTGATTTCGGAAAAACAACCGGCGAAACGTTTTTTCAACTCATTCAAGCGTTGGATCAGGTGGCCGGTATTGAACGTTATCGTATTTCTTCGATCGAACCCGATTTATTAACGGATGAAATCATCGACTTTGTCGCCTCTTCCAACCGTTTTGCTCCTCATTTTCATTTGCCGCTGCAATCGGGTTCGGATGATGTTTTGAAGCTGATGAAACGAAAATACGACACGAATTTATTCATTTCCAAAGTGCAACGAATAAAACAAGCCATGCCCGACGCTTTTATCGGAGTGGATGTAATTGTCGGCGCCCGCGGTGAAACGGAAGAATATTTCAACCGATCGTATGATTTGATCAAAAGTCTGGATGTCTCCCGATTGCATGTATTTACGTATTCCGAACGAAACGGCACACAAGCATTGAAGATCGATCATTCGGTAAGCGCCGGCGAGAAAAAGGAAAGAAGCAGAATCTTATCGGATTTGTCGGAACAAAAGCGTTTGAATTTTTACGCTTCACAAATCGGAACGGAACGTAAAGTCATTTTCGAACAACCGAAGTCGGGAAAGAAAATGCACGGATTTACAGAGAATTACATTCAAGTGGAAAGAATTTACAATCCCGAATCGGTGAATAACGTATCGAAAGTAATATTAGGTGATTTCAATGAAGAAAAAAGCGCGTTACGGGGATAATATTCAAAAAAAATTTTAAAAAATTAATCAAGCAAATTTTAAAAATGCGACATGACAGTATGGCAAAAATAACAACGATTAACCCCCACATTTATGAGGGGGTTAAAACGAGCCGGCAAAACGTGAATCGGCAAAAATCAATTACTATATTCACACCGACGCCGTTAAACATAACCTTATCCCTGCCGGACTTACATCGCAACAAGAACGTTTGATAAAGTTAAATCAAATTGCTGCTCAACAGATGAGAGTTTTAATGGAAAAAGAGAGCGGGAAAATCTTGAAATAAAATGTATTATCTTATATATTCTTTCGTTTATTTGCATGCCTTGCTTCCGCTGAGAATACTTTATGTCTTCTCGGATTTTCTTTTTTATGTTGTTTATTATGTTGTCGGATACCGGAAAAAAATTGTCAGAAAAAATTTGACCGACTCTTTTCCCGAAAAATCTACGGAAAAAATCATAGAAACAGAAAAAAAATTTTACCGTCATTTTTGCGATTATATAGTGGAAACCATTAAATTAGCGCATATTTCGGATGAGGAAATGAAAAAACGGATGATTTTCAAAAATGTCGATCTGATCAATCAAATAATGGCCGACAACCGTTCTTGCATCATGCTTTTGGGGCATTACGGAAATTGGGAATGGGTGCCTTCTGTTTGTCTTTATTTGAAAAAAAATTTCTTCACGGGACAAATCTATCATCCGTTGAGCAACAAAGCCGTCGATAAACTGATGTTGAAACTTCGCGGCAGGTTCGGAACCAAAAACATCACGACAAACGATACGTTCCGGGAAATCGTTAAAATGAAACGGGCCGGCCGACAATTCATTATCGGATTTATTTCCGACCAAAGTCCGATGTACAACGACATTCATTATGTGACTCATTTTTTGAATCAGGAGAATACTCCCATGATCACAGGTTACGAACGGATTGCCGGGCAAATGGATTTTATTGTCGTTTATTTGGATGTCATTAAACTGAATCGCGGACATTATGAAGCTGAATATAAAGTGATTACCGAACATCCGAAAGAATGTGCCGATTTTGAAATTACCGAAAAATATACCCGGGAAATGGAAAAAACCATTCTGCGCAATCCGGCTTATTGGTTGTGGACGCATAGAAAATGGAAACACAAAAAGAGTATCGGTATTCAAAACCGGACTTAAAAAATACAATCGAAAATATGCAAAAAGCGGCAGTTGTCATACTTAATTGGAACGGGAAATCGCTGTTGGAAAAGTTTTTGCCCTCGGTTTTGGCATATACCGATCCCGAAACAGCAAAAACAGTTGTGGCGGATAATGCTTCCACAGATGATTCGATCGCTTTTTTGCAGGAAAAATTCCCGCAAACGGAAATTATACTTTTAGACAAAAATTATGGTTATGCCGAAGGATATAACAGGGCTTTGGCCGAAATCGACACCGAATATGTAATTTTGCTTAATTCGGACGTGGAAGTCACCGAAAATTGGCTGATACCCGTTATCGAATATATGGATCAAAATCCCGGAATAATCGTTTGTCAACCTAAAATACTTTCTCAACGGCACAACGGTTTTTTTGAATATGCGGGTGCATGCGGCGGTTTTTTGGACAAATACGGCTACCCGTTTTGCCGCGGACGGATTATGGATACCGTCGAAAAAGATCACCGGCAATATGATGATCTCATTGATGTTTTATGGGCAAGCGGCGCGTGCATGTTTATCCGTTCGGCCGATTTTAAAGCTGCGGGCGGTTTCGACGCCCGATTTTTCGCACACATGGAAGAAATTGATTTATGCTGGCGGTTGAAATCAAGAGGAAAAAGAATTGTTTGTTTTCCGGAAAGCAGGGTTTATCATGTCGGAGCTGCAACGTTAAATGTCGAAAGTCCGCAAAAAACCTATCTGAATTTCCGCAACAACTTGTTGATGATCTATAAAAACCTTCCCGAAAAGGATTTATCCCACGTGTTCAAAATTCGTCGGATCCTGGATTATTCAGCTGCCTTTTCTTTTGCATTAAAAGGAAAAACGGCTGATGCCAAAGCGGTTTTCAAGGCAAGAAAAGATTTTAAACAAATGAAAAACGAATATAAAAACATCCGCAGCGAAAATATTTCCAAAACAACGTGTGGAAAAATTCCCGAAATTTACTCTAACAGTATATTACTCGATTATTATTTGAAAGGTAAAAAGTATTTTTCGATGATTTTCAAATAAATAAAAAAATAAAATATTTAACGTATGAAAAAAATACCATGTATTTTGTTTGCTTCGCTACTTTTATCGGTACAGGCATTTGCGGAAGAAATAAACACGATGTCAAAATTAAATTCCGTCAATATTTTCAGAATCGGCGCGGAAATGACGCATACAGCAAAAGCCGTGCTTCAACAGGGAAACAATGAAGTGATTATCGAAGGACTCAGCTCCGATGTGGAAATCAACAGCATTCAAGTGAAATGTTCGGGAAATGCAACATTGATGTCATCCGAATTTTCAAAAGATTATCTTAAAAATCAGGAAGATAAAAATACGAATAAATTGCAGGACAGTATTTCGTACTATGAAAAAGAACTGTCTCAAGTTCAGGCCAAGCTCAACACCAACAAGGAATTGGGAGAATTGCTGCGTGCCAACAAATCTATTGCGGGAACTCAAAACGGTTTGAGCGTGGCGGAATTGACAAAAATGATGGATTATTACAAAATCAAATCATTGGAACTGGAAAATGAAAAAAATGCGTTAAACGAAAAATCAAAGGATCTCACGTTGAATCTCACCGCATTAAAAAAGCAAATGGAAGTGCAAAGCCGCAAAAACGACAAAATATTCGGAAAACTCACACTGCAAACCATTTGCCCGACAGCCGGAACTTATACGTTCACGATTTCTTATTATACCCGGTTGGCTTCTTGGAATCCGTATTACGACCTGAATATTGAAAATACCGAAAAATCAACCATCGGTATTTCGTATAAAGCTAAAATCAGACAAACTACGGGATTGGACTGGAAAAAAGTGAAACTCACGCTTTCCACCGCCATGCCGAATTTGAACAAAACCGCTCCTGTTTTTAAAACATGGTTTTTGGATTATGTCTATGCGTATGATTACAACAGCCGGGATCAATTTTCCCAAAATACAATACAAGCGATCGCTTCTCCTGAATTAATGGAAATTGCAGACGAGAAAGTTGTTGCTTCAGGATACGGAACACAAAAAGAAGAATCTTCTTCTCCTTTGTATATCGTAAATGGCGAGCCGATGGAAGAATGGGAAGTCAACAGCATCGATCCCGCTCTTATCAAAAGTATTGATGTCTTGAAGGATGCCTCGGCAACATCGATGTACGGTTCAAGAGGAGCAAACGGCGTAATCGTGGTTACTTTGAAAACCGGCGTGGAAGACTTTGTCTCGGAAAGCGAAAGTTCCATTGATGTCTCTTACGATATTGATTTGAATTATGATATTTTGGGTAACGGAACGGAACAGCTTATCGTGCTGAAAGAACAATCGTTGCCTGCAGCTTATAAATATTATTCCGCCCCGAAATTAGATAAATCGGCCTTTCTGATGGCGGAAATCAGTGGTTGGGAAAATCTGAATTTGTTGCCCGGAGAAGCAAATATCACTTACGACGGAACGTATATCGGAAAATCGTCCATCGACCCGTCATCCACACAAAATATTTTGAATCTGACTTTGAATGAAGATAAACGGGTAATTGTCACCCGCCGGAAAATGCAGGACTTCAGCAAGACAAGAATGTTCGACAAAGACAAAAAACAGGAATTTGCTTACAAACTGACCGTGAAAAATACCAAAAGTTCGACCATCAACATGATATTGAAAGAACAATATCCGATTTCCATGCAAAAAGATATTGAGGTGGAATTGGTGGAATCAAGCAGCGCCTCCGTCAATCCGGAAATCGGTGTTTTGACATGGATATTTCCTTTGAAAGCGGGAGAAAGCAAAGAATTTACGGTAAAATACACCGTGAAATACCCGAAAGATAAAACGTTGAATTTTTGACCGTGCTGAAAACTTATCATTACATCTGTCAAGCACTTGAAAACTTATATCCCGAAAACGAAATACGAAGTTTTGCCCTGCATATTTTCCGTCATGTTGCCGGAGTTTCTTTGATGGATGTTTTTTCAAATAACAATGATCAGTTATCCGAAAAACAAATTGATGAAATCCGTGAAATCGTATCGCGTTTGCAAAAATATGAACCGGTGCAATATATTTTAGGGGAAACCGGTTTTTACGGACTTGATTTTTATGTCGATCCTTCGGTTCTTATTCCTCGTCCCGAAACAGAAGAATTGGTGGATTGGATTTTACAAAGCGTCTCCCCTACCCTGCCCTCGCGTATTTTGGATATCGGAACGGGAAGCGGTTGCATTGCCGTATCATTGGCAAAATATCTGCCGAAAGCAGACGTATTCGCCTGGGATATTTCGGAAAATGCCTTACATATTGCCGGAAAAAATGCCGAAAAAAACCATGTCCATATTAATTTTGACCTGATTGATGTTTTGCATGTCGATTCAAAAGACATCACGGAAAAATTTGATGTGATCGTCAGTAATCCTCCGTATGTGACCGAACGGGAAAAAAACCAAATGGACAAAAACGTCTTGGAATACGAACCGTTCACCGCTTTATTTGTTCCCGATGATAATTCGTTGCTTTTTTATGAAAAAATAGGAAATTTAGCCTTATATTTGCTCCAAAACAACGGATTTTTGTTTTTCGAGACGAGCAGCATCTTCGGAAAAGAAACGGCTGATTTGCTGCTTAAAACCGGTTTTAAAAATATCGAATTAAAGACGGATATTTCAGGAAAAGACAGGATGATAAAGGCAGGTTTATCATAATTTATCTGATTAATGAAGGTTAATTTCTATCATCATGATCAACGAACAAGAAGTACTGCATAAAGCTGCAACGTATTGCTCCGCCGCTGAAAGATGTATATCCGAAGTGAAAGAGAAACTCGACGGATGGCAAACAGATGAGAAAACAACTGATAAAATCATTCAATATCTGATAAAAGAAAAATTCATTGATGAAATTCGTTATTGCAAAAGCTTCGTATCGGATAAAATCCGTTTCAACAAATGGGGAAAAATAAAAATAGCGCACGCATTGCAGCAAAAAAAAATAGAATCCGATGTCATTCAATCTGCTTTAGAGGAAATAGATGAAAACAAGTATCTTGATATTTTATCGGATTTGATAAAAAATAAACGTAAAACCGTAAAAAGTAAAGATCATTACGAGGAACAAAACAAATTATTCCGATTCGCTTTAAGCAAAGGCTTTTCATCCGATGAGATCCGGCGTATCATGTCTAATGAATAAGCAATCTGTTCACAAACTTGTTTATTATCAATTTATTAAATAGATATGAAGATTATTGATTTTTCCGAAAAAAATTCTCTTATCAATTCTTTTACAGCTGAAATGCGGGATGCGAACATTCAGAAGGATCCCGGACGTTTCCGTAAAAATATGCAGCGGCTGGGTGAAATAATGGCTTACGAAATCAGCGGGACTTTCGAATATCGGCAGGAAGAAGTCCATACGCCTTTCGGAGTTTCAAAAATAAATTTACCGGCAGGCAATCCCGTGATTTCAACCATATTGCGTGCAGGAATACCTTTTCATTACGGATTTTTGAGTTATTTCGATCATGCCGAAAATGCATTTGTATCTGCTTACAGAAAATACAAAGACGCTCTTAAATTTGATGTTAATATCGAATACATCACTTCGCCGAGATTGGACGGAAAAACATTGATCATCACGGATCCCATGCTAGCAACCGGCGTTTCAATGGAACTTGCATATAAAGCTCTCTTAACCAAAGGAACTCCCGCCTGCATTCATGTAGCGTCTATTATTGCAAGTCAACAAGCCGTGGAATACGTAAAAACAAAATTTCCGGAAAATACTACTTTTTGGTTTTGCGCCGTCGATCCCGATCTTTCTCCCGAAGCATATATTATGCCGGGCTTGGGCGACGCGGGCGATCTGGCATTCGGAGAAAAAGAATAAGAAAAAAGCAAAATGATATGAGAAAAAATGCGTTGATATTTTTATTGTTGATTTCAACAACCGGATTGTATGCCCAAAATGCCGATTTTTCAACCAAACTCGGTGATGCCGCCATTTCACTGACCAAAGTAAAAGTTATTTACGATCCGAAATATTATACCATCCCCTACCCTAACGGTGATGTTCCCGCAGACCGTGGGGTTTGTAGCGATGTGGTTGTTCGCGCTTACAGGAAACTCGGCATTGATCTTCAAAAAGAAGTACATGAAGACATGAAAGCTAATTTCAGTCAATATCCAAAAAAATGGGGATTGAAAGGAACCGATACCAACATCGATCATCGGAGGGTTCCGAATTTAATGACTTTCTTTTCAAGAAAAGGAACGGTTAAACCGATTACAAACAATGCTTCCGATTATGTTCCCGGAGATATTGTTACATGGGATTTAGGAGGTGGAATCGGTCATATCGGCATTGTCGTCGATAAAAAATCATCCGACGGAAAACGATATTTGATTGTCCATAATATCGGTGCAGGACAAGTTATGGAAGATCGCTTGTTTTCGTTTAAAATTACGGGGCATTATACGTATCAGAAATAAAAGAACTATTCCACTCTTTTATAAATGGATATAAAAACCGGCCCTTTTCTGAAATCTTTCAATATTGCCCACTTTTTCTTATCTGCTAATTCATCAATCATATAGTCCTCTAAATTAGATATGTTAGAATAAATTACATACTGTTGAACATGTTGCATATTATAAATAAATCTGTATTTCGGCTTTAAATCGACATAAACTTGATTCCAGCAGAAAGTAAACCCGGCAGAAGTTTTTTCATAGGGAATTCCGTTTGCTTCCATATATTCGAAACATTCATCTCTTAACTCATAAAATGGTAAGTGTCCGAGTGTTGAATCCCAGTTTTTAGCTAATTTGTCCGGATAAATATAAACAGAAAGATTTCCTGCCAACAGAAAAAGTATTAAAACAAAAACATAAGTATTTATCTTCTTTATTTTTAGTCTCTCTGCAAAAATAAAAAATAATATGTCCAATAAAAAATAAATAGGCATATAATACCGTGCTATAATAGAAACTTTAGTAGATGAAGCTATATATAGATACATCAGTATGAACAAGACAAATAAAAAAAGGAATGATTTTTCCATATTATTCAAATTAATTCTTTTATTTTTTCCATTATATATTATTTTTTTTAACATAAAAAATAAAAATAACCATATAAATATTCTTCCGTTTTCAAATAATAAAAATAAATACACACAAATGTTTTTAATCAACCCTTGAAAGGAATCAGGCCTTTCATATCCACTTGCCCAAATAGAATCTTTATCTGAAAAAAACCAGCCTCTTTGCGAAAAATAATAAGCGAAAAAAATTATCAGTATAACAAAAGCCGGTAAAAAAGAAATTAATTCTTTAAAAAAATATTTTATATAAAATTTATTTTTAAGACAATATATTTTATAAAACCAATAAAAAATAAAAATAATACCTCCAGCAAAAATACCTCTGGCATTCACCAAACATAAAAAAATAAATCCGACGGATAATAATATTTTTTTTCCGCATACAATTGCTCTGAGACAAACAACAAAAGCAGCCATTAATATGATTTCCGGTGCTGCAATAGATAATTGTGATAAAAAAGACGGATCAAGCAACGGAAGCATTATAAATGCGCCATATAGCTTATTAGGGAAAAGTATGGAAAATAATTTAAAGGCATTAAAAATTAGAATTAAAGAACAACAAAAAATAAATATATGGGAAACCCATAAACTTTTACCGAAAATTTTCCATAACAACGCAGTTACTATACCTGTAAAAGGAGGATGATAGCCGGTTCCGGTAATATCATATTTACCGGGAGTGAGATATAGAGGCTGTTCCGAGAAATCGGAAAAAGAGGGGAGTAAAATATGGGAAAAATTAGTATTATAATACCAATGTGCTTCTTTGGAAGTCTGTTGTATATTATCCCAAAAATAACAATGATTCAAACTCACTATGGTTATCGCCAAGTAAATAATAATGACAAGGGATAAATATAAATAGTTATTTTTTAAAATATTCATTTTCATTTTCAATTGTTTATATCAACAGTTTCATTTATTTTAACCGTTGTCAAATACCATTTACCCAGTCCATATATCAAAGTATCTCTTTTAATGACTATCTTAAAATTAAAATGTTTATTATAAATAAATTTGCATTCAAACGTTATTTTTTATTTATCGTAACTTGTATAGTATAATTTAATTACGATAAATTACTATTATAAACCTACAATCCTGACTTTTGCGATATTTCCAACATTCTCTTTATAGAATTTACGGCTTTTTTTCGTATTTCTTCGTCAACCGTAATTTCGGGTTGTTCGTATTTTAAACAATTGTAGAGTTTTTTCATGGTATTCAAACGCATGAAACTGCAATCATTGCATGCGCAAGTGCTGTCATTCGGCGGTGCGGGGATAAATTCTTTTTCCAGATTTTGCTTTTTCATTTCATGAATAATACCTGATTCGGTTGCCACAATGAAGCGGTTGCAAGAAGATTTCCCCGCAAATTTCAACAAAGCAGCAGTGGAACCAATGTAATCGGCAAGGATAAGAACAACTTTTTTACATTCGGGATGTGCCAATACCAATGCGTCGGGGTATTGTTTTTTCAACTCCAATATTTTTTCCGGAGAGAACTGCTCATGTACATGACACGCGCCATCCCACAGCAACATTTTGCGGCCTGTAATGCTGTTTATATAATTCCCGAGGTTTCGGTCGGGACCGAAGATGATCTTTTCATTTTCGGGAAAACTATCCACAATCTGACGTGCATTTGAAGAAGTAACCACTACGTCTGTCAATGCTTTCACCGCAGCGGAAGTATTGACGTATGAAATGACCGTATGATCGGGCCGGGCTTTCACGAATTTTTCAAATTCATCGGCCGGACAACTGTCGGCCAACGAACATCCCGCATTTAAATCGGGGATGATTACTTTTTTATCGGGGCAAAGGATTTTGGCCGTTTCTCCCATAAAATGAACGCCGCAAAGCACAATAATGTCTGCATCCGTTTTTGCCGCTTGTTGTGCTAACGCCAAGCTGTCTCCCACGAAATCGGCAATATCTTGTATGTCCCCTGTTTGATAATAATGAGCCATAATCACCGCATTTTTTTCTTTCCGCATGCGGTTGATTTCTTCTTCCAAATCTATCGCCTTATCTATCGGCTCTTTGACATAACCTTCGGATAAATCAATGGTTTTCATTTTAATGTGATTTTACGGTACATCTATAATCCGAACAACCGGGATTTTAACCCGGAATAATATTTATATTATAAGTAAAGAGTTTTAATATAAAGTATGAATATGATAATAGATTGTTGAAACAGTTAATAAAAAGCCATCCGAATACTTGCTTTTTTACTTATCAGCATTTGAATCCGTTTTACCGGTATTTTATTGACATGCAAAAATACGATTAAGTTTTGATATTCTATACTATACAGATTTTATTAACATCCTTGTGATAACTCTTGGTATTGATAATTCTTTCGCCTTGTTGTTTTGAAAAAAGCGAAATCCGGTGTTTATAAAATCACCTCGAAATTTGAGGTCGAAATTTGGATGGAATTGATTTTTTTCAAAATAAGGTATGTTTTCAAATCGCAAAAATAAATGCGGGATAATGTCAGTTGTTTTTCAAGGAATTATCAACATCCTTTTTTACGATATTGTTAATTGTTTACTTTTGTCGAAAATTCACTTTAAATGAGAAAACTCAACGTTACCGAATTAAACAGGATTTCGATCGATGAATTCAAACAGACCGGTAAAATACCGTTGGTTGTTGTTTTAGATAATGTACGAAGTTTGAATAATATAGGTTCTGTGTTTCGTACTTCCGATGCTTTTTTGGTTGATGCCGTTTATTTATGCGGAATCAGTTCGATACCTCCTCATCCCGAAATTCACAAAACAGCTTTAGGAGCCGAGTATTCCGTAAATTGGAGATATTTTGAAGATACTGTAGATGCCGTAAATAATTTGAAAGAAAACGATTACACGGTTTTTTCTTTGGAACAGGCTGAAAAATCGATCATGTTGAATGATTTACAATTGTCTGCCGGCAAAAAATATGCTGTTGTTTTGGGAAATGAGGTGAAAGGTGTTCAACAATCGGTTATCGATATTTGCCATGGGTGCGTCGAAATTCCACAATTCGGAACAAAACATTCGCTGAATGTTTCCATCGCCGGAGGGATTGTTATTTGGGAGTTTTTTTATAAATTAAATAATATGTAAAAATAACTTGGTAATTTTAACAGGATATACGTCAAAAAAACGGTTTTTGCGAAACATTTACAACACTCCCGCTTCCACCATTTGCACTACTTCTTCTATCGCTCTGTCCTTTTCTTTCGGGTCGTATTCGCTTTTTAGATTCATATTGAATACAAGACCCATGCTTTGCCAAAAAGCGGCTCTGCCGTTTCCCATGAAGGCTTTTATCAAATCGTAGGAATTTTGGTTACATTCTCTGTTGATTAATTTTATTAATAACCTTCCTTGAGAATAAGACATTTTTTTAAGTACCGGTTTATAATCTGCGAATAAATCGGCTTCCATTCTTTTCAAATGTGCTTCGCGTGCTTTTTGTGTGGGTAATGTCTCAATGTATTCGTAGGTTTCCATCAATGTTCCGTATATTAATTTGGCATAAGGAAGTGTTTTTTTAACGTCCCTTACAAGCTTAAGAAATTTTAATTCTTCTTCTTTATCCCTGAAAGTTACTTTCGGGAAAACATATAAATCCGGTAAATAAATTAACGGAATTGTATCATGAATATAAATACTATCCAAATAATGGATATACGGATTTTCCCCTTCTTTGTTTTGCGCTTTTTCGTAAAAAACAAAGAAAAAGAAAAAAATACTTGTCATCAAAAACCTTGCCTTCATTAAAAAATACTTACTTTCAAATAAATACTTAATTTTTAATTCTAATGTGCTTCCAGCCAATTGTTTCCTTCTCCGCATTCAACTTTTAAAGGAGCATTCAGCGGATAGGCGTTTTCCATTTCTTCGATGATGATTTTTTTTGCTGCTGAAAGTTCATATTTTATAATATTAAAATTTAATTCGTCATGTACCTGCATGATCATTTTTGACCGGAATTTTTCTTTTTCGAATCGATTGAATATATTGACCATTGCTATTTTGATAATATCGGCCGCACTTCCCTGAATGGGCGCATTGATCGCATTTCGTTCGGCATATCCGCGAACGATTGCGTTGCGTGAATCAATATCGGATAGAAATCGTTTTCGATGAAGAATCGTTTCTACATAATGTTTTTCACGGGCAATTTCGATGCTTTTGTCCATATATTCCCGTACTTTCGGATAGGCGGTGAAATATCCCGTGATCAATTCTTGTGCTTCTTTCCGGCTGATGGACAATCGTTCTCCCAATCCGAATACCGAAATACCGTAAATAATGCCGAAATTGGCTGTTTTGGCATTTCTGCGCATTTCCGGTGTTACTTCATTCATCGGTACTTTGTAGATTTTTGCGGCTGTGGCTGCATGAATGTCAAGATCGGAAAGAAAATCGGAAATCATATTTTCGTCTCCGCTTAAATGGGCCATGATCCGTAATTCTATTTGTGAATAATCGGCAGAGAAAAAAACGCATTCTTCTTCGGCGATGAAAGCTCTTCTGATTTTTTTTCCGATTTCGTCTCTGACGGGAATGTTTTGCAGGTTCGGGTTGGTGGAACTTAATCTTCCGGTTGCGGTCACTGTTTGGTTAAATGAAGTATGGATTTTTCCCGTTTTTTTGTTGATCAATAACGGAAGCGCATCAATATAGGTACTCAGTAATTTTTTGAGCATCCTGTATTCCAGTATTTTATCGATGATAGGATGTTTTCCTTTCAGGTTTTCCAATACTTCTTCAGAGGTGGAATATTGCCCTGTTTTCGTCTTTTTTGCTTTTTCCTGTATCTTGAGCTTGTCGAAAAGTATTTCACCGATTTGACGCGCCGAATTTACATTGAATTTTGTTTCGGCAATTTCATAAATTTCGTTTTCGATTTCCGTCATTTGTTTCGTCAGTGTTTTCGACGATTTGTGCAACGCATCTGTGTCGATTTTTACTCCGGTCCATTCAATATCCGCAAGAACCTTTGAAAGAGGCATTTCTATGTCATAAAACAGCGATTCCAAATTATTTGTTTGAAGTTCTTTTTTGAAAATATTTTTCAATTTAAAAGTCACATCGGCATCTTCTGCAGCATATTCCGCCACCTTTTCGACGGGAATGTTTCGCATATTTAACTGATTTTTTCCTCTCGGGCCGATTAATTCTTCGATATGAATGGTTTTATATTTCAAATATATTTCTGCCAAATAATCCATACCGTGATTTAATTCGGGCTGAATCAAATAATGAGCGATCATGGTATCGAAAAATTTACCTTTTACTTCGATCTCATAATTTTTTAAAATCAGAATGTCATATTTAATGTTCTGTCCTATTTTTTCAATAGTTTCATCGGCAAAAAAATCTTTAAATTCATTAACAATTTTTTGTACTCCCGATTTTTCTTTCGGAACCGGAACATAATAGGCTTCATTTTCTTTAAAACAAAACGACATTCCCACCATTTCCGATTCGATGGGAGAAATTCCGGTGGTTTCTGTGTCAAATGCCACCGATTTTTGACATGATAATTCAGTAATTAAATTGCTTCTTTTCTCTTCATTATCAATTAGATAATATTGGTGAGGAATGGAACTTAAGTCGCTGAGATTTGAATATTTTTTTTCTTCCGTCGGGTTACCTTCAAATATATCAAAAAGGGAGCCTTGAACGGGAATATTTTTTACCGTGGGAGAAGAAACAGGTATTTTATTTTTGTTAATGATTCGGTTGATGAAGGTTCTAAATTCGAGTTCTTCGAAAATGTCATTCAATTTTTGTTCGTTTATATCCTTTCGGGAAAAATCTTCTTCATGAAATTCGATCGGGACATCTGTTTTTATGGTCGCCAAAAATTTACTGAAAAGAATGATGTCTTTGTTTTCTTCAATATTCTTTTTAAGAGCACCTTTCAGTTTGTTCGTATTGGCAAGCAGATTATCAATATTTTCAAATTCTTCGATTAATTTGACGGCAGTTTTTTCTCCGACCATCGGACATCCGGGAATATTATCGCTTTTATCTCCCATAAGTCCCAATATATCAATTACTTGTGATGTATTTTCGATTTCGAATCGTTTTTTTACTTCTTCCACTCCCATGATTTGAAATTCGGAACTGTTATGTTTCGGCTTGTAAATCAATCTGTTTTCAGATACCAATTGTCCGTAATCTTTGTCTGGAGTCATCATGTAAACGGTGTATCCCGCTTTGTCGGCTGATATGGATAATGTTCCGATAACATCGTCTGCTTCGTATTTCGGTACTTCGATGACGGGAATATTATATGCGTGTAAAATTTCTTTGATGACCGGCACGGCCTTCCGAATATCCTCCGGTGTTTCTTGGCGTTGAGCTTTATATTGTTCATATATTTCATGGCGGAAAGTGGGTCCGGCAGGGTCGAACACAACCGCGATATGGGAAGGGTTTTCTTTTTTCAGAACATCTTCCAACGTATTTACAAATCCGAATATGGCAGAAGTGTTTTCACCTTTGGAATTGACGCGCGGATTTTTAATGAATGCATAATAAGCTCTGTAAATCAGTGCATAAGCATCAAGTAAGAATAGTTTTTTAGGATTCATTTTTCAATTATTCATTACAGATTAACAAGTACAAAGCGTACGAATGGTCATCATTTGTAAAAAACAAAATTACGAATTATTTTCTCTTGATGAAACAGTTCGGGAAAATCCGTTCATCAAATTCAGTTAAATTTTTCAAATATATTTTCATAAATGGTTTGTGTGATACTTTTTGACCGACTTGTAACTCATAACTTAATTTATAGTGATTTAAGGCATTTATCTGCTTTTTATTACTAATTTTGCGCTTCAATTTTGCATGCCCGATGGACGAATTTCTTTTATTAATTAAAAAGCCGATAGAAAACGAACTGAAAAATTTTGACGAAATTATTTCCGAAACGTTGAAAAGCAATAATGTGTTGTTGAACGATGTTATTGATTTTGTTTTTAATAAAAACGGAAAAAGAATTCGTCCGATGTTGACTTATCTTTCAGCTAAATTTTGTGGCGAACCGAATAAAAAAACCACAGAGGTGGCTGTTTCTTTGGAATTGCTTCACACGGCGAGTCTTTTGCATGATGATGTTGTGGACGACAGTATGAAACGTCGCGGACAATCTTCGATCAATGCGGTTTTCGATAATAAAGTGGCTGTGCTTGCCGGTGATTTCTTTTTGGCTTCTTCGTTGACTTTGGCAACCGAAACCGATAATTTGCAGATTCTTCGCATTATTTCTTATTTGGGCAGAGACTTATCAAATGGCGAAATTAATCAATTAAATGTATCTAAACAGAATATTATAGATGAAAATATTTATTTTGATGTAATCAGACAAAAGACCGCTGCTTTGTTTGCGGCTTGTGCTACTGCCGGTGCGGCTTCTGTAAATGCTTCGGATGAAAAGATGGAGTTGATGCGGAAAACGGGTGAAAATATAGGGATCATATTCCAGATAAAAGATGATATTTTTGATTATTTTGATGACAAAAATATCGGGAAACCTACCGGAAATGATATTAGAGAAGGGAAGGTTACATTACCTCTCATATATGCTGTTCGCAATAGTAAAGAGTCTGATAATAAGGAAATTATAACTATCATTAGTCATAAAGATTTTTCGGAAGAAAATATTCGGAAAATCGTGAATTTTGCAAAAGAAAACGGCGGTGTCGATTATGCCGAAAAGGTCATGGAAGACTACCGCCGCAAAACATTTGATTTACTTTCGGATATGCCCGAAGGGGAAATTAAAAATTCATTTGTTTACTTATTGGAATATTTGGTTAAAAGAGATAAATAGTTCGTGTTTCTTTTAAAAGAAAACGATCGTTTTTTCATAAATGTTGCTTAATAAATTATTGGCTAATCGGCTTGCACCGATTCTGAACAAGTTACGGTTCACCCGTTCTTTTCCTAAAATATTTTCCGCAATGGCATAATAAATAACCGCATCGGATGTTGTTGCAACTCCTCCCGACGCTTTAAATCCTACTTCCAGATTTGTTTTTTTGTAAAAATCGGCAATGCTTCTGCACATAATGTATGCCGCTTCGGGTGTGGCGCCGACGGAGAGTTTTCCTGTAGATGTTTTGATGAAGTTTGCACCGGCATACATGGCGATCAGTGAGGCTTTATAAATATCGGCTGATGTTAAAACTTCTGTTTCCAAAATGACTTTCAATTTGGCTTCTCTGCAGGAATGTTTAATTTCTTCCAGTTCTTCGCCGACTTCATCGTATTTTCCTTCCAAAAATTTACCGATCGACATCACCACATCTATTTCTTGAGCACCTTCGGCAACAGCCAAAGCGGTTTCGGCTATTTTTACTTCGATAAATGTTTGAGCGCTCGGAAAACCACCCGCAACCGAAGCAATTGCAATATCGTTTACCGTAAGATATTTCCGCAAAGGTTGAATTAATGAAGGATAAGCGCATACTGCCGCTACATTGGGCATTTCATTAAATTCGTTTTCGAAAGCATTTAATTTTTCGGTGATTTTTTTGACATGGCTTGCATTGTCGGTGGTATTCAGGAAGGTAAAATCCATACACCCGAACAATAGTTTGAGTGTTTCTTTATTGACTTTCGGTTGTAATTTTTGAATTTCATTCTTGATTTCTTCGTCAGAAAGATTGAATTTATATTCTTTTAAGATGTCGGTGTATTTTCCCATTTTTATGATTGTAATTTGTTATTATTTAAATGTCTGTCTTTATCTCTGTCCGTTTTCTTTTCCATGTTTTTTGTCATGGCTTCGGTCAAATTCACTCCCGTTTGATTGGCGATGCAAACCAATACCCAAAGCACATCGGCGATTTCATCGCTCAGCGAGTGTTTTTCGTCGCTTTTTTTAAATGATTGATCTCCGTAAGTACGTGCCATGATTCGTGCCAATTCCCCGACTTCTTCGGTTAAAACAGCCATGTTTGTCAGTTCGCTGAAATAACGGACGCCATATACTTTTATCCAGTCGTCGATTTGTCGTTGGAGTTCTTCGAGGGTCATAACGGTAATGATTATTTGTTTTCCGTTATTTTACGGTTTCATCTTCAACATCTGCATCGGGTGCATTCTTTTTTACCGATTCGATACCGTTTTCGCAGGCGGCTTTACTTTCATACATTTCACTTGTTCCGATGATTTGTCCGTTGCTTGCTTTTAAATTGAAAAAATGTTTGTCGTTTTTGGATGTTTTACGTTCATATCGTTCATCAATCGGAGCATTTTTCTTTACCGCTTCCACTCCTTTTAAGCAAGCGGTTTTTGTGGTATAACCTTCGCTTACCAAAATAATTTGTCCGTTTCCTGCTTTTAAAACAAATTGAAATTCTCCGTTTTTACGGGTACTTACAACAAATTTTCCCATGAGCGATTAGTTTTAAAGCTCCCTCCTCCTTCCAAAGAGAAGCATCGGAGTTTGATTAATAAGATTAAAATTTATTGAGACTGCTATTATTTATAACGATTTTAACGTTAAAAAGTTTTAGATGCCTTAATACTCGTTCGGTAATTCGGCCAATTGAGCTGCCGTAAATACAGGTCCGTCTTTACAGACGTAGGTTTTCCCCACATTGCAACGGCCGCATTTTCCGAAACCGCACTTCATTCTGTTTTCGAGCGTGGTATAAATGTTTTCGTCGGCGAAGCCTAATTTTTTCAATACGGGAAATGTATTTTTAATCATCACCGGAGGGCCGCAAACAATGGCAATGGTATTTTCCGCAGTAGGTGCGAATTTATCGACAATAGCCGGAACAAATCCTACTTCTCCTTTCCAGTCGGGAGTTTCACCACCCGGGTCAACGGTGGTGTAAAGTTTTATGTCGGGACGTTCTTCCCATTCTTTTAATTCGTGTTTATACACTAAATCGTTTGCGGTTTTAGCCCCGTAAAATACGGTGATCTCTTTGTAATTTCCGCGGTTATCCAAACACGACCAGATTACGCTGCGCATCGGCGGAAGCGCAATTCCTCCCGCAATGAATACCAGATTTTTATCCTTCCATTGATCAATGGGAAAAATATTTCCGTAGGGTCCGCGAAAACCAATGAGGTCTCCTTCTTCCAAATTAGATAAAGCAGTGGTTACTCGTCCTGCCTGACGAAACGTGCATTCAACGTAACCTTTTCTCGTATGCGGCGAAGCAATGCAAAACGTGGATTCTCCTTCGCCGAAAACGGAATATTCGGCAAATTGTCCTGTTTTAAACGTAAATTTTTCACCTTCTTCGGGATTTATAAATTCCAACCGGAAAGTTCGAACGAAAGGCGCTTCTTCCGTGATTTTCACAATCTTCATGCGATACGGTAAATATATATTTTGTTCCATATTCTCGTTAATGTGTTCATTTACTGATCTGTCAATGTTGCTGATCAGATAATATTTTCATCGGTTATTATATTGATACTTTCGGCAATGTTCATGTCGACGGGACAACGGCGGGAGCAGCGTCCGCATCCTACGCAACCTCTCACTTCCAAGCGTTCGGGCATATAAGAGAATTTGTGCATTAAACGTTGTCTCCAGCGTACTCCTTGTGTTTCGCGCGGATTGTGTCCCGAAGTGTGTAAGGTGAAAAGCTTTAAACCACAACTGTCCCATGTGCGGATGCGTTCTCCTTTACTGCCTTTGGTTCTGTCTTGAATATCGAAACAGGCACAGGTCGGGCATACATAAGCACATGCGGCGCATCCGATACAGCGAATGGCGTATTCGTCGAATACATTGGTATCAAAAGCCGCCTTCATTTTATTTTCCAGATTTGAATCGTCGAAACGTTTGGGAACATCCGCCAAATATTTTTGTTTGTCCAAACCGCTTCCGTCTTCGAATAATTCAGGTGCTGATGCAACGATTGATTCTCCTTTCGGCGTGATGATTTCGGCAATGTAATCGCCTGAATCTGTTTTGGTCAATAAAATGTCGCTTCCTTCGGTGTTGCCCGGCCCGCCGTTGATGGAGGTGCAAAAGCAGTAATCATCCGCTTGGTTGCAAGCGTATCCGATGAAAGTGGTGCGCTCCAGCCGGGTTTGGAATATCGAATCGGCAGGGTCCCGGCCGAAAATTGCTTTCAGGCTTTTCATTCCTAATGCATCGCATGGACGAATGCCGACAATTATTTTTTCGGGAATATTGTCTAAGTTTAAATTTTGAATTTCAACGTTTTCTTTATCTTTCGTAAAAGAAAAAAGCTTTTCGATACACGGAAAAACAAACGACTTGGCCGACATATCGGGAATGATGAAATCGGTCGCCAACTCATTTGCCGAATTGATTTTTTGGTAACCGATCCGTTTGCCTTGCCGGACGGGACCGTATATGTTTTTTTTATGATCAAACAGTTTTTGCAGCAGCTTAATGTAGTTTGCTGATTTAAGGATTTTTATCTGAGTATTCATTTTATTTCGTTTGAGTCGGGTTATCCGATAAAATTCTCTTTGTCGCCGGGTTGATAAGTTGCCATTGCACAGCCTTCACTGCGATTCATTCCTGAAATGCTTCCGTAAATGTTTTTCACTTCTTGGGACAGTTTCATGGGCAGCAGATGAATGGGAATGCCGACGGGGCAGGCATCGCCGCATTGTCCGCACGAAATGCAACGTCCCGACAAGTGCATGGCGCGCATAATATGCCATTCCAGATTTCCGTCGATGCTTGCTTCGACGGGGATCCATTGCGGTTGATTCACTTCCACCGTACATTGAGTGCAATAACACAACGGACATGCTTGACGGCAGGCATAGCACTTGATGCAATTTTCCATTTCTTTTTCCCAGAAATTCCGGCGTTCCGTGAGGGACATTGCATCGAGTTTTTCAATCATGACTTTATCTTCGTCGCTGATTTGAGGCGTGACAGTCGCCAAATGTGTTTCGATTTCCTCCAACGTGGAGCAAACTGTCATTTCATCTTTGTCATTTATATGCAAAGCAATTAAATCACCGTCTTTTATTTGGTTTTCCACCGCCAGACGAATGATTCCGCGAAGCGTGTGAATATTAGCGACAATAGCAGGTTTCCCGTATTTTGAGATTTCTTTCTTGGATACATACATGGCGAGGTTTTGCGTGCAGCGATTATCGTAAACAAGGTTTTCCGCTTCTTCTTCGTTGCGCGCGAAAAACGGTCGAACGCGCCCTTGGCTTCCTTCGCTGTATCCGATGACGATGTTTACATCTCCGTTTTTCAATAATTTTTTTGCCGTTTCGATCATTGTCGACATATTACTCCTCCACTATTTCGTTAGCAATGGGCCGGTATTCTTTATACGGGCCTAATTTTTTTATTTTTTCGACGGTTGAATCAACCACTTCGGCCCATTTGGCTCCTTCGGCTGCGGATACCCACGTGAATGTAATGCGGTTGACATCGATTCCCATAAAATCCAACAAACTGCGGAAAATCGTCCAGCGGCGGCGTGCATGGAAATTTCCCGACGTATAATGACAATCGTTCGGATGGCATCCCGATACGATGATTCCGTCGGCTCCGTTGGAAAATGCTTTTATCAGCAACATAAAATCAATGCGTCCCGTACACGGAAAACGAATAATTTTTACGTCGGGTGAATACTTGATCCGGTTGGTTCCCGTCAGGTCAGCCCCTGCGTATGTGCACCAGTTGCACACAAATGCGACTATTTTCGGTTCAAACATATTTTAGTTGACGAGTAAACAAGTAAATGAGTTGACAACTCGGACTCATTTAAAGTTTACGGGTTAATTAATATTTTTTAGTAAACGAGTTGGCGCGTAAACGAATTGACAAGTACTGAATTCAGTATTTTTAATTGGTTAATGTGACTTACCACTAACTTGTCAACTCGTTTACTCGTCTATTTGCTTACTGCTTTTATTAATGATGATAACATCTTGATTATTTGGTTATTCATATTGTTTAATAATTCAAAATTTTCTTTATTCATAAATTGAAGCTCTACAGAAATGATAAGTTGAGTTTCTAATTCGGAAGCTGAACCTAATGCTATTTTTACTTATTTTTCTATTTTCCCTGACTTACCCCAACTCGTCAACTTGTTTACTTGTCTACTAACTATTTAATAATGCCAACACTTCTTCATACACCTGTTTATTTGAATATCCTTCCAAGTCGATGGATTTGGATTTGCAGAAAGAAACACAAATTCCGCAACCTTGACATAATCCGGGATTGATTTTGGCAATCGTTTTAATGGTTTCTCCGTTTCTGTTTTTGATTTCTTCTTTATCGATGGCTTGATACGGACAAACCTCTTTACACATTCCGCATCCCATGCAAGTCGAGAAAATAGGAGGCGGCATGCGGTTCACTTTGGCCACGATGGGTTCGCGCGTTAATTCGCTGCCGGCAAACAGACAAATAACTTTTGCGGCTGCTCCCGATGCTGCGGCAACGGATTCGGGGATGTCTTTCGGCGCTTGACATGCTCCCGCCAGATAGATTCCTGCTGTGTTGGTTTCTACAGGTTTCAATTTGGGATGTGCTTCGGCAAAGAATTTATATGAATCGTACGAAACGTGTAGTTTTTGTGCCAATGATTCGGAACCTTCGCACGATACAGCGGCGGTTGCCAATACCACCATATCCGCGTCTATTTCGACGGGTCTTCCGTTCATTAGAGTATCTGCTCCTTTGACAATCAGTTTTCCGTTTTTTTCGTAGATGTTCGCCACACGTCCGCGAATGTATTTTGCCCCGTCTTCTTCAATGGCCCGTCGTGTGAACTCGTCGTAGTTTTTACCTGCTGCGCGAATGTCCATGTAAAAAACATACGGTGTTCCTTCGTGAACTTTATGTTTGTACAACATGGCGTGTTTAGCCGTGTACATGCAACAAATTTTCGAACAGTAAGGAATGCCTTTGGCGACATCGCGCGAACCGGCACAGGCTACGAAAACAATTTTTTCGGGGATTTTTCCGTCGGACGGACGTCGGATTTCTCCTTGTGTCGGTCCTGATGCCGATGCCAATCGTTCGAATTGCAGTCCGTTGATGACATCTTTATATTTTCCGAAACCGTATTCAGGGAAGAAATCGGTGTTTTTGACTTCAAACCCGGTTGCAAGTACGATGGCTCCCGCTTTGACTTCGATGATTTCGTCTTTTTGTTCGAAATCGACGGCTCCTGTGGGACAAAGTTTTTGGCAGACTTTACATTTTCCTGTTTGGAAATACCGGCAATTTACTCTGTCGATGACGGGTTTGTTCGGAACGGCTTGAGGAAACGGAACATAAATGGCCGTTCTGTACGCTAATCCTTGTTCAAATTCGCTTTCTATTTTTTTGGCCGGACATTTGGTACAGCATAATCCGCAACCCGTACATAATTTTTCGTTTATGCTTCTTGCTTTCCGACGGATGCGGACGTTGAAATTTCCGATAAATCCGTCCGTATGTTCTAATTCGGAATATGTATAAAGTGTAATGTTCGGATGCTGTGCCACTTCCACCATTCGCGGGGTAAGAATGCATTGGGAACAGTCCAGCGTGGGAAATGTTTCCGAAAGCTGCGACATGTGTCCGCCGATGGAAGGTTCTCTTTCCACCAAAATGACTTTATGTCCTGCATTGGCGATGTCCAGCGACGTTTGGATTCCCGCAACGCCTCCGCCGACAACGACTGCCGTTTTGTTTACGGGTACTTTAATGGATTCGAGCGGATGATTATTTTTTACTTTTTCAACCAACATACGCACCAAATCAAAGGCTTTATTCGTGGTTGTTTCGCTTTTTTCGTGAACCCATGAACATTGTTCGCGAATGTTGGCCATTTCGCAGAGATACGGATTTAAACCGGCTTCGGCGCAGGCTTTTCTGAAAGTCGGTTCGTGCATTCGCGGAGAACAGGCCGAAACAACGACTCCTGTAAGCTTATGTTCGATAATCGCTTCTTTGATTTTCGATTGTCCGGGATCGGAACACATGTATTTGTAATCGGTGCTGTAAACCACTCCGGGCAGTTTTGCGGCGCGTTCCGATACATTTTCACAATCTACCGTCGCCGAAATGTTTTCGCCGCAATGACATACAAAAACTCCTATTCGTGCCATAATTTCAGTTGACGAGTAAACGGATGAACAAGTTTTCGGACTTGAATTTCGTTTACTTATTTAATTTATATTTACTTTTACCAAATGACGTTTGATTCCCGTGTCTTTCGGGCTTAATCCGCAAACCATTCCGATGACTTGTGTGATATAAAGAACAGGGATATTCAGTTTTTTACCCATATATTTATTAATGACGGGACGTCTCATATCCAGATTGGCATGACACATCGGACAGGCAACGATAATAGCTTCGGCGCCTCTTTCGGTGGCTTCGTTAACGATTTTTCCCGATAATTTTCCGATTAAGTCGCTTCGGCTTAACGATAAACCTGCTCCGCAGCATTCGGTTTTGAACGGCCAGTCAATCGGTTCGGCTCCCGATGTTTTCATGATTTCGTCCATGCTTTGCGGGTCTTCCAAACGGTCGAATTGCAAAATATCGTGCGGACGAACCAGCAGACAGCCGTAATAACAAGCCACTTTTTTGTCGAAAGCATTGACTTTTTTATTCGGCAATTCGGGAACGATATATTCCTGAATGAATTGAATCACATTTAAGATCCGAATCGGAGCAGAGAGGGACATTCCCGTTGTTTCTTCCACTTCTTTTTTCAATTCGGGTTCTTCGAATAATTCGTGTTGCGTGGTGATCAACCGATTCGAACAAGCCGCGCAGGGAACCAGAATTTCTTTTATTCCCGCTTTTTCGGCTTGTGCCAATATTCTTGCGGGAAGCGCCAACGAAAGTATTTTGTTTAAATTATGAGCGGAGGATGCTCCGCAGCAGTTCCAATCGGGGACAGCCTCCAATTCGATGTCAAATCGTTTGGCAAGAGAAATCACGGATTCACTGTATTCTCTTGAGGTTCCTTCCAAGGAACAACCGGGGTAAAATCCTAATTTCTTTTTCATGTTAAATACTTTCTTTTTTACTTTTTTTGAAAATATCTTGAATATTCTTGCGGTTTTTCACCGATTCGGGAAAAATCGGTAACTTGCCTCGACTGAACATTTTCGGTGCCATGGTTAAATCTTGGAAGAAATCTTTACTTCTCAATTTGTAGTCCATGATCATTCCCGGTTCATACGAACGGCCTGTTAATTGAATCATATCCAGAAATGAACGGTGAAAAGCGACAATGTTTTTGTCCGCCGTTTTGTTTTGTAGCCCTTCTTTCACGGATTTTTGCCGCAGGTAATCCATGACTTTCGGAATATCGATTGACATCGGGCAACGGGAAATGCACATTTCGCAAGAAGAGCACAACCAAATGCTTTGCGATTTCAACAGTTCTTTTTCAATTGCTTTATCTTCCGTTTGCAGCATTCGCATGACCATGCTTGAAGTATAGTCCATTTCTTCGGCCAAAGGACACCCCGCTGAACATTTGCCGCACTGGTAGCATCCGGCGCTGTTAACCTTGGTGTGTTCGAGAACTTCTTCGGAGAGGGAGTTGTTAGGACGATATGACATATTAGATTGATTTATGTTTTATTCTTTATTCCGTTTGCGTACACGGAAAAAGTGAGTATACACAAACAATGCAAAAATGTAAATGTACAAATTGTATGTTTCATGGTTTTTATGCCAATGTAAAAGTGAACATTCCCTGCAAATATAGGGCTTTTTTTCAATTTCGGTATCGGATTTTTCTTTTAAAAATACTTAATTTATAATAATTCCGGTTTAAGTACATGGCAGAATTTAATGTCTAATATTTTAAACGCGAAGATGCAAAGACGCCACGTCACAAAGATTCTAAACTTCGCGCCTTTCCGTCTTTGTGACTTGGTGTTTAAAATATAAATTATTTTTTATGACATGCTTAGTTGATGTTATCTGTATATAGATAATCATATTTTTTTAATTACGACACTCCGGTTTATTGATTCGTTTATCTTTTCAAAAAAGGTTTTGATGTTTTTATAGTCATCTTTAGAATGTCTTTTCCGGAAAATTTGAATGTTCTGAAAATGTTTTAACTTTCCGTCTTCGTATTTAATTTTTGAGATATATATGCCGTATGGAGTTGTTACTGTTATGTCGTTCGGTAATGATTCGGGAGAATAACCTTCCGGTATCTGAATGTTGATGGAATCCGAATCATTGTATCCGTTGTTTATTTTGATATCATGTTCTCTTTTTGAACTTGAAAATATGTTGTAATCGATTTTTTTTATCGGGCATATTGGAAAAAATAGTCTGTTTGAAGATCTGTTTGCGAAATCTTCGGCAATGAAATCGTAATCGATTTTTATTTCAGGATCAGCTGATTTATTGATATTTGAATGGATGTTCAGGATTTTTACCTTTCCCGATTTCATACTTTTTGTCAGATAATCATTTTGTTTTTGGGGATCGTTTGTTTCGAATGTATGTACAGACGATTCATATTGATCCAAATAATAGTTATAACTTACTTTTCCGGTTGCCGTACCATCTTCGGTTAAAATGATATTCAGATTGGAGACGGACTTGTTCAGGCTGTCAGGATAAGAGGGTAACCGGCATAATTTTCCTCCGTTTTCGGTAATGAGAAGTGCATCATGTCCTGATATGCCATTGTGTATATATCCGAAAGGCGTTGTTTTTGATGTGCATTCCAACCAAAGGGAATCATTTTTGAACGGGACACAAAGGATGACATGGTTAAATTGTATAAAGTTCGGGAAATCGGTGTATATCCGTTTTTCTTTTTCATCCATTCTTATTACAGTATAAATTGACGGAATATTAACAGCGTTCAACATGGCTTTCATCATATTTGAGAGACCCTTACAGTCTCCGAACCCCGTTCTTTGGACATCGGATGCCGAGGCGGGACGAAATCCGCCGATACCTAATTGTATGCTTACATAGCGCATGTTTGCTTGTAAATATTCATACAAGATTTTCGCCTTTTCTTTATCTGATTTTGCATTTTCGGTTAATGATCGGATTTTTTCTTTGAAATCGGGGGATAATTGATCTCTTTCCGCTAATAATTGAAAAATCCATTTTCCGTAAGAGTTCCAGTCGGACATGTTTCCGCAAAATCCGTCATAACAAAAATTTGTCGGCCCGAATATTACATAAGGAACGTATTCGGTTATGGGGGGAGACAGCGGTTCTTCGTTTTGGGCTTTAAGACCGGCTATATTGCATGTATATATTTTTTTGTTGTTTGTGACGAGGCTGTCAATCGGATTGTCATAATTTGAAACTTTATAACGAATGGTCATATTTGACGGAATTTCGATTTGATAATTTGCCGTTTCAACTGACCGGGCATAGTTATTTATCGGATCGAAAACCGGGTAACCGATGATTCCGTTTTTATATTTTATTTGATAATTGTATTCTATCGTGAACGGGTAGGAGGGAGCTTGGCATTCATAGAAAGAATATTTGTCATCTGATGCAAATGATTCGGAAAATGATGATGTGGTCAAATCTCCTTTTTTTACTTTTTTTAATATCATTCCTTCCGAATTTCGTATGGTACAGGAAAAATCAGTTAATTCATGAAATTTATCTTGCAGAATGTATATCATCGCATCATTTTTGCCTTTACTGTTCAGGATGGTTATGGTTTTGGATATTTTTGAAATCCCGTCGTTTACGTCGTTTTGTATAAAATTAATGTTATAATTTCTGATAACAGTGTTTGCATTTTTTGTAAGACTGTCGGGAATGAGTAAAACAGGATAATCTTGGGCAACTACAAGCCGGCCGGTAAATATTCCCAATAAGGCAATAAAAAGATATTTTTTCATGTGGTTGTTTTTCTCGGATTTTAGTAGATCACATCTTTTTTAAAATGATTTTTTCCCCGCTTTTACTTACTATTTTGGCAAAGAAATTTTTCAAATGTTCGTAATCTGTATTTATGAACATGATTTCTTTTTGCGTAAAATTGTATTTTAAAAAAATAGTGTTGTCTTGATGTATGATTTGATACAAACAGCTTATTTTGCTTCCATCGTCAAATGTGTACTTTTCGGATTTGGGTAAGTCTTCCACGGTGTAACCTTCCGGAATTTCAATCGATATATTTTCTCTGAAGGTGATGGGATAATTGAATTCGATCGGTAATTTCCGTTCTTCCGATTTGAATCTGTTTTCTGTAAATTGCGGTTCAAACAGTGCCGTCAGGTAGATGTATTCGCCGCCTGTGCCGATATTGGTTTTTACTTTGAATTTTTCATTGATGGGAGCAGATGTATTTTCAATTCCGGTTGTGGAATAATTGTCGATCGCTCCTGCGAATTTTGACTCTAAAATTTCCCTATACTCGTCTTCGTCTTTGTAATTGTTTTGATTTAACCGAAAATCATACGCAGATTCATCTTTGTACCAAGTGTTGATTGTTGCGGTATAAACACCGTCTTCAAATTTGCATGAGATATTTTTGGTAATGTTTCCCGACGATACTTTGGTTAGATTCACCCATTGGGAACGTCCGTTTTCTTTAATGCTTCTTGCTCTGTTTACTAAACACGTTTGGGGTAAAATGTTCAAAGATCCTGATTTTGCGGATACGTCGGTGAAATAAGTCACCGTGTCGATTTTTATTCCCGTGATGAAATAATTGAGTGCTGAAATGGACGGGTGAGAGAAAGGAAGTGTACCGTTGCTGCGGGTGCTCATGACCACAGGAAAAGCTTCTATTCCGGCGGCATTCAGTGCGTTAATCAATAAAAAGTTCATGTCTGCACTACTTCCCAGTCCGGTTTTGAGTGCATTTTTTATGTCATCGGATGTAAGCCGGTTTTTTTCATTCCATTTGACCGTACTTTTAATCATGTTTTGAATTTGAATGACTTTGGATACCGGATTGCTTATCGTGTCAAATTCTTTGACCAGATCTTTAACCATGTCGTTTTTTTTCAAATTCCCTCCGAACGAACTTGCATCCAGCAATTCTTTGTCTACAGTTGCCCAATCGCTGCTGAAATTTTTGACGGTACTTTGCGGGTAGTGTATGCTTTGCAGTTCGAAGCTTACTTTTGAAATATAATCATCCAAACACCAGACAAACGGTTCGTCTTTGAGTGCCGGAATATTTTTTCCTTCAAAATAGTATCTTTTGCTGTTGCTGTTTATATCGTAACTTTCATGGTAGGTACGTCCGTTTTCTTCGATATGGCTGTATCGGATGGTGAACTTTTCTGATACGGCTTCCTGCTTGGAGATGATAGATTCATAACCGCGCATTTCAATATTATAATGGTAATATTCCGGAATGATTATATCATAAGTAGTTTTCACGACGGGAATATGGTGTTGAAACCGGAAATCCCTTAAATCATAAAAAAAATCGGAGTAGATGGTGTATTTATATTCAATGACTGAACCGACTTTTACGGCCGGCAGGGTGAATTTTTTGCGGAAAAACTTTTCGTCATATTTCTCGTCGTTTATAAATTCTTTGGACAGTTTGGCTTTAACAATTTTTCCATCTTCAAGATTGTAAGTAGTGCCGGAAAGTCCCGAAATTTCTTCCCGTGACTTGGAATTTATGTTTGTATATTCGATCGTTTCATTCGCTTCTTCTATTCCTTCAGGTTTTAAGATTTTTATTTTTACCTGATAGTCGTATTTGTAACGAAATCCGGATTGCTCATCATAAATAAATCGGGTTTCTCCTTTTTCCGATAAGACTACGGCTGTGGCTGTCGTGTCTTCGGGATAACTTGTCATATTGATTTCATAATCATTGACTTCTCCGAATTTTGAAACCGGATTTTGCGCTTGTATATTTTGATTTATTAAGAAAAATAATGTTAAAAATGTATACAGACTTTTTATGAAAAAATGCTTTTTCATGATTGTTTAAAAATAAGTTAAACATGTTGTTATTTTGGCATCAAATATATATAATTTTTTATATATGGATATTTTTTTGCAGATTTTTTTCAAAAAAATTATTTCCCGGAATAAAAATCTATAAAAATATTGAAAATGAGGGTGATATTTTTTTCCTATGTTTCGTGTGGAACATATTGAGGGATTTTGAATGATTGAATACTATGCAAATCTCTTTTATTCTTTTTGCTTCGAATCAATCCAAATACTTACCGGGCCGTCATTGATTAATGATACTTTCATCTCTGCTCCGAAGACACCTGTTTGAATTGCTTTGCCGAGCACTTCGGAAAGTTCCACGCAGAACATTTCATACATGGGAATTGCTTTTTCAGGTTTGGATGCTCTGATATAGGAAGGACGATTCCCTTTTTGTGTGGAGGCATGTAACGTAAATTGACTGACAACTAATATTTCGCCGTTTATATCAATGACGGATTTGTTCATGATTCTGTTTTCATCGTCGAAAATTCTCAGATTGACGATTTTTTTGCATAACCATGTTATATCTTCCGGGTTGTCACTGTCTTCTATTCCGACAAAAACCAGCAGTCCTGAACGAATGGAGGATTTTATGGTTTCGTGTATTGCTACCGATGCTTCTGATACCCGTTGAATCAATACTCTCATTTTTTAATGATGAATTAGAAGCTGGATTTGTGTTTGAATTTTTGACTCATAACATTTTTTCTGCTATTGTAACCCGTCAATTATTTTCTCTGCTTTCGATTTTCCCAATAAATCGATCAGTTCTTCTTTTGATGCTTCTTTGATTCTTTTTACACTTTTAAAATATTTCAGTAATGCTTCTTTGGTTTTTTGCCCGACTCCTGTGATATGATCTAATTCGGATTCGACTTGCTTTTTGGTGCGTTGGTTTCTGTGGTGAGTAATTCCGAATCGATGTGCTTCATCCCTCATGTTTTGGATGAGTTTCAAGCTTTCCGAATTTTTATCTAAATAGAGGGGAATCGAATCTTCAGGAAAATAGATTTCTTCTAATCGCTTGGCGATTCCTATCAAGCCGATTTTTCCGTAAAGTCCCAAGTCACTTATCGCTTCTTTTGCACTGCTCAATTGCCCTTTTCCGCCGTCTACGATGATGAGTTGAGGAAGGTCTTGTTTTTCGTCCGAAAGTCGCTTATAACGCCTGAAAACAACTTCTTTCATGGATGCGAAATCATTGGGGCCTTCAACGGTTTTTATATTGAAATGACGGTAATCTTTTTTTGCCGGTTTGGCTTTTTTAAAGACGACGCAGGCGGCGACAGGGTTTGTTCCTTGTGTATTTGAATTGTCGAAGCATTCGATGTGCCATGGCAGTTCTTTTAAATGCAAATCTTTTTGCAGCGTGGTTAATATTCTGATTGTACGTTGCTCCGGATTTAATTTTTCCTGCTGTTTGAGAATATCAAATTTATATTGTTTTACATTTTGGATGGAAAGATCAAGCAATTTTTTTTTATCTCCTTTTTGAGGGATGACGAACGTTGCATGGTATAGTTCCGGGTCTTCCGGTAAAAAAGGCACGATTATTTCTCCGAATTTTCTTTCGAACTTTTCTTGAATTTCCGCTATTCCGAATCCTAAAATTTCTTCTTTATTTTCATCCAGCTTCTTTTTGTATTCAAAAGTATGAGCTTGTACAATGGTTCCGTTTACGACATGCAGGTAGTTGACGTATCCGGATTGTTCCGTGACTTCACAGGAAAAAATATCGGCGTTAATGATCGTCGGGCTTACAATGACGGATTTGCTTCTGTATTGTTCGATGATTTCGTATTTTTCTTTGATGAATTGTGCCTCTTCGAATTTTAATTTTGAGGCTGCCTCTTCCATTTCTTTAAAAAGATATTGAGAAATTTTTTGGGAATTTCCTTTCAGGATCTCTTTAATATTCGAAATATCCCGATTGTAATCTTCTTCTTTTTGGAATGATTCACAAGGCCCGAGGCATTTTTTTATATGATATTGCAGGCATACTTTGTATTTTCTTTGTTGTATTTTTTCCGGAGA
The DNA here is from genome assembly GCA_009787405.1 of Candidatus Azobacteroides sp. Classification (GTDB taxonomy): domain Bacteria; phylum Bacteroidota; class Bacteroidia; order Bacteroidales; family WRGA01; genus WRGA01. The sequence goes on along the minus strand of WRGA01000124.1, from coordinate 51,449 downwards.
AAGATCTAACTTGCATGTCCGGATCGGATAAAGTTGTTTGATTAAATCCAATAATATGTGGATGGTTATCACGGAACTGTATGGCCCGAAATATTGTGATCCGTTTCGGATGATCTTTCGGGTTTTGAAAATACGTGGAAAATGTTCGTTGGTGATGCAAATCGACGGATAGGTTTTATCATCTTTCAGCATGACGTTGTATCTCGGCTTGTGTTTTTTTATCAAGCTGTTTTCCAACAGTAATGCATCGTTTTCATTTTCTACGATGATGTAGTCGATATCTGCTATTTTCTTGACAAGAACACGTGTCTTTCTGTATTCGTGTTGCTTGTTGAAATAAGATGAAACTCGTTTTTTCAGACTTTTTGCTTTTCCCACATAAATGATCGTATTATTAGTGTCAAGAAATTGATATATTCCCGGCTTTTCGGGAAGTCCTGACAAAATGGTTTTTATGTGGGAATTTGTATCCACGGGATAATTCGGTTTAGTATTGAATCAAACTTGTTATTTTATCGTTGATTTCACTGTTTAAAGTTTCACGTCCTTTTAGGGCTGTCAGTTCAAGGATGAAGTTCATGTAAATCTCTTTTATGTTAAATTTTTTTACGAGATTGTATGCCGCTTGCATTGTTCCTCCTGTTGCCAACAAATCGTCATGTATTAGCACGATGTCATTTTCGTTTAGGGCATCTTTATGAATTTCCATTGTATCGGTTCCGTATTCTTTGTTGTAAAACTCTTTGATGGTCTCAGCCGGGAGTTTTCCGTTTTTTCGAATGGGAACAAATCCCGCATTTAGCTTCGTAGCTAAAATAGGGCCCATAATAAACCCTCTTGATTCTATTCCGATAATTTTCGTGATTCCTTTGTCTTTGTATTCTTTATACATCCATTCTGATAAGAAATGTAAGCATTCCGCATCCTTAAATACAGTTGTTAAATCCCTGAACATAATGCCTTTTTGAGGGTAATCCGGAACGTTTCGGACTGTCTTTTTGATTGTGTCTGTGTTCATTTTTTTTGAAGTTCCACGTGGAACTGATGATGTTTTTACTAATGATGTTTCGTCAGATTTCGCGAATTTTTTTTTGAAATTTTGACAAAAGTATTCTTTTTTATTGATTTTTCAGTCTTTTTTGAGAGATAATTTTACTCGTTCCACGTGGAACGAACGATTTATCTTCCTAATAAAACTAACAAAACGTTGATGTCATTCGGAGATACTCCCGGTATTCTGCTTGCTTGAGCAATGGTTTCCGGTTGAATTTTATTTAATTTTTGACGAGCTTCGGTGGATAAAGATTGGATATTATTGTATTCAAATTTTCCTTTTATTTTGATATTTTCTAATCTTGAGGCTTTTTCCGCAATCAATTTTTCGCGTTCAATGTACCCTGAATATTTGATGATAATTTCACTTGCTTCTGTAATTTCTTCCTTTCGATTTGGAATTTTTTCAATTTGTTGGGCTAAATCAGGGATGTGATTTTTTATGTTTTCGATTGTGATTTGTGGTCTCGTTAATAAGGAAATTAATTTTGTGGGTTGTTTAATCGGAGTTGTTTTTAATACTTCTAATGCGGCGTTTATTTTTTCCGGTTTTAGGATAATGTTTTTTGTTGTGTTTATAATTTTGTTTATTTCTTCTTTTTTTTCGAGCAACAACTCATATCTATTTTTTTCGACTAACCCTATTTTATATGATTTTTCTGTTAATCTCATGTCAGCATCATCCTGTCGTAATAACATTCTGAACTCGGCTCTTGATGTAAACATTCGATAAGGTTCGTCGACTCCTTTTGTTACCAAATCGTCAATAAGCACTCCGATATACGCTTCGTTTCTTTTTAATGTGAACTCTCCTTCTCCGTGACTTTTGAGGTGTGCGTTTATTCCGGCAATGATTCCTTGCCCTGCTGCTTCTTCATATCCGGTCGTGCCGTTGATTTGTCCCGCGAAAAATAAATTTTTTATTTGTTTGGTTTCGAGATTGTGATAAAGTTGTGTCGGATCAAAGTAGTCGTATTCTATGGCGTATCCCGGGCGATAGATTTGAATATTCTTGAATGCCGGAATTTTTTGTAATGCTTTTAATTGAATATCGAGTGGGAGAGATGACGAAAAACCGTTCAGATAATATTCTTGTGTTGTTTCTCCTTCAGGTTCCAAAAACAGTTGATGTTGTGTTTTGTCGGCAAAAGTTACAATTTTTGTTTCGATACTCGGGCAATATCTTGGCCCGACACTTTGAATTTGACCGTTGTATAAGGGGGATTCTTTTAATCCTGAGCGAAGGCATTCGTGCACCTCTTCATTTGTATAAAGAATCCGACAACTGAGTTGTTTTAATGCTCGATGAGGATAATCCAGATAGGAAAACTTGTGAAAATCATTTTCTCCCTTTTGTTCGTCGGTAAGACTGAAGTCTATAGTTCTTCCGTCGATTCTGACCGGTGTGCCGGTTTTCATTCTTCCGGCAGTAAACCCTAAATTGACCAATTGTTCGGTAATACCGGTAGACATAGGTTCTGAGATTCGTCCTCCTTTGATTTGTGTTTTTCCGATATGAATGAGTCCGTTCATAAAAGTTCCGGTAGTTAATATTACAGACCGCGCTTCGAATGTTACGCCCATGCCGGTTTTTACTCCTTCTATTTTATTCTCCTTTATGATCAGCTCGTTGACAACATCTTGCCATATAAATAAATTGTCGGTGTTTTCCAATGTATTTCTCCACAACTCGCTGAATTTCTGCCGGTCGCTTTGAGACCTCGGACTCCACATGGCAGGGCCTTTTGAACGATTCAACATCCGGAATTGAATGGCTGTTTTATCCGTAATAATTCCGGATTGACCACCCAGTGCATCAATTTCACGTACTATTTGTCCTTTGGCGATACCTCCCATGGCCGGGTTGCAACTCATTTGAGCGATCTTGTGCATGTCCATTGTTATCAATAATGTTTGAGACCCCAACTTTGCCGAGGCATGAGCCGCTTCGCATCCGGCGTGTCCTGCTCCGACAACAATTACATCATACTTGAATTTCATGCTTATTTTCTTTAAAATAATTTCTTTTTATTTTGCAAAGATATGAATTTGGACGCAGAATTAGTTTATTGGAGCCGTTTCGATGAATTTGAAAGAATGTAGGTATATATTTTTATGGGCGTTGATTTGATGGCTATAATAACCGGACGATTTTTTATCCTTATCTTTTTTATGATTTTCGGTAGATTTTTTACTTTTTGTGGATTTTTGCTGTTTGCGAATGCATATCACTGATTTTTCATTTCATTCCATTCGCTAACGGCAAAATCATTGATTTTTTCAAATTTTTCTTCTTTTTCGTTCTAAATTGATCGGATGAAAGAACTTAATATACAAAACTGAACATAGAGAAGTGCGTCAAAAGTATTTTTCAATACTCTTTTATTTGGATGCTTATCCGGATTTGATTTCAACTATTCAATTCTCAAAAGTGAATACTTTCGACTATCTTCTTGCTCACGCTTTAAGACAACTTGCCGGTGAATTTTTTCTTCGTTCTTGAAAAAATCCGGGTTGATTTCTTATGTTCGTTTTCAGGTTGATAAATAGACCTTCCAATAGTTGCTTGTGTTTGACCTGATGATCTTGATCATGTCATCCTTACAGATAAAGCGTATTACACTTCAAATTCAGATAGGTGCTTCGTGCCATTTATGGATGCAATGACTTTCTCCTGCACTCTAATTGCGTGTGTATTTCTTCAGGAAAATATCCTACTTGTTTGTATCATGCTTCAAGAGAGTTCGAAAAATATTTTTTATCTGCATCGGTAAACAAACCGGTATCGAAAATAATTAAACGAAGACCGGCAGTTTTAGATTATATGTTTGACAGTGCTGCCCAATTTGCTATTAATGATATGGCTACATTTGGATTGTAAAATATTTCTCTTATGCTGTATATGATATTCTCTATTTTAAGTTTGAGATTTTCAAACCAATCAAATTCTTCCTTAATCGACAAGTATCTCATAACAGATAAATTTGTACCAAAGAATATGTTTTGTGCACCACTTTCTGAAAACAGTTCTCCCGGAATTATTCCCTCAATATTTCGTATCTATTAAAATATACTGCGTTTAGATAAAGATATTATATGTGGAAGATATAGTATCAAGCCTGCAGTGTATGTTATCAAGACTAAGATGATGTTCTAAATTTAATATCTGTTATTTTAACTATGAAGATAGGATGTGGAGACACGAAATCACAAAGAATTTAAACTTTGCGTCTTTTCATCTTTACAACCGGCGTTTGAAGTAAGATCATTTTTTATGGCAAATTTAGTGTAAATAGTTGAATTTTAAGTTATTACAATGTTTTTATTCTTAGTTTTGCATATTAAATTTAAAGGCTGAATTTTAAAAGTATTGGTGGTGATGTAAAAAGTGTGCTTGATTTGTCGGCGAACAATGATTTAACTTGCCTTATCACCCTTAGCAGCAAAGAAACAGCGTTCTATTTTTTCCCTTATTCCCTTATTAAATGATTGATAATAAGGGAATAAGGGCTTGTAGATGTGACTAATCCGGACTATTAAGATAATTGTAAGTAGTAGTTAATTCAATACTAACTGATTGATTATATGTCTTTTGTAATAGGCATACTTTTTACGTCCACTACCAAAGTATTATCTTTTGATTGAATAATGAAAAGGGGTATTTTGATTCAGATTATTTCAGATTATTTTATTTTTTCTTGAATTGTTGGTGATATATTATTATGAATTGAGTTTTTTATTTTATACTACTTTTATCTTTCTGAGATTTTAATATTCATGTTGAGAGGATGAGACTTTTTTATCGTATATTCTTAAAAAGTTATACTTTTAGTCCATGATTTTTATTATCCTCATTTATAGATAGTTACTTCTTCTTTTGTAATGATAATATTTACAATCGAAACTGTTCAAAAAACCTTTTAGCATACAGATAACACCGATAATTCGGATGGATGTAGATTTTTGTATTTATTTCTTTTGTTATCACCTGCTTGTTTCATCTGTATTGTCTGCGTGTTTATTGCAAATGTTAATTATCTCGGAATAATGTATTATACCTTAAGTCAATGAATCATAACTCAAGAGTGGGAAAAAGTTGCATCTCTCGCTTTCATAATGAGTTGAATCATAGTTGTCGTTAAGTCTGAAAGTTTTCTAAATTAATAGCATAGAGTATCACCCGGCCATGTTCGGAAGATTTTAATTACTTCGTAAAACTTTATTTTCTGGAAGCGCCCTCAGTAGTTCCGGTATTACCTTCTAACTCTTTCTTATTCCCTTATTGACAATAATTTAATAAAAAGTAAAGGCTGGCTGGTTAGATATATGATTGTTTAGCTGCTAAGCTTGCTTTTTTAGAGTAGAGTTTTTATCTTACTATCAACTTTTTATAAATTTTTGAACATGACAAGATGTTACCTTGTGTTATTGTTTGTAAGAGGGGCTTTGACCTTGTTTCTAACGGAACAATGTTATTCTCGACCTTAATCGAATAAGAAAGAGATAGGTTAATAACTAATGATTTTGCTTTATTAACTTCACTGTTATGATGATTTGAATTATGTAATGGTTTAAATTGAAATAATGTATTGTTATTATTCAAGTTTTGCTCTGATAAATTGAGATAAACCTCATATTGATTTATCCATATATTTCGTTTATGCTATGTTACCGATTTTAAAATATTTATAAATCATCTCATAATATTTTCATACTTTTTCTACTAATATTATGTCTCATAAAAGCACTTTATATTTTAAACGCAAAGTCGGAAAATGCGGAATTTAGATTCTTTGAGACTTTGTGCCTTTGCCTCTTTGCGATTGAAATAGGATAGATTAAAATCTGTTATTTTCAATTACTTACAATTGTTTAATTCCAGATATTTAAGGCCCTGATATTCTTCTATATATAACAGTCGATTTATATGGTTAAAAAATAATTGTTAATCGTTTACTTAAGTTCCACGTGGAACGTTTTAAGCTGTCTTATGGGATTAAATATCTGTAAATCAATTTATTACGTGTATTTTTAATGCTGTATTTTATCTATTTTAGTCCCTTATTTAATGAATGCTCGACCTATATTTTAAACACTATGTCGCAGAGACGGAAAGATGTGAAGTGTAAATTCTTTACGACTCTATGTTATGCCTTTGCATCTTTTCGTTCAAAATAAAGTACAATAAATTCTGTCATCTACTTATTTAAAAATAATTATAAAGTTGTTTGTTTTTATACCTCAATCCATATTATATTATCACTATGCAAAAAGTAAAATCTGATTTTTGTAAAATTGCCTAAATCTATGACACTTAAATTCGCTTATAAATCAAATTTTTTATAAGCGAATATTATATTTTTAAAAATACTTATTTATACAAATCAAGAGTTAGAATATTACCGGTTTCAGCCCGAAAGAACTGAATTTTTATAACCGCAGGTTATATTGACCTGTGGCATGCAAATCTTGGTCTTTCTTCTGTCCGAAAGGCGTGAGGTTGTTCTATCTTGTTGTCGTTTCCGGCTTTTGTTTTGGCCTTTTTCCCTTAGTTGAAGACTGTTGATTCAGGCGATTTTCGATATCTTTGTTTGTTTATAGAGCGCTGACCTATGATTATGAATTGAAAATCAGCAACAGTTGAAATTCTGTTTTTCAAACTGACTTGTTTCCGACTCTTGGTTTGCATAAATGATAATCGGGTATAATCGTGTGATAAAATTGTACGAATTTCGTAAATCTAAGTAAAATAATCCGATAGAGATGTGAAATTCTCGGGGAAGGGAAGGACAATATTCTTTAGAAGATTTATGATATTTTCAAGTTCATTTTATATCTATTCTGTACTTTTTTTAATAAATTTGTTGGTATAAATGCATTGTTTTTGTTTGATATTTATAAGTATGTCGCAAAAAACGGTTTGTATTTTAAATTTCATGTGACAAAAACAGAAAAACACGATGTTTAGATTCTTTGACTTTGTGTTTTGCTTCTTTGCGTTCGAAATAATAGACATTAAATGCTGTCATGTGCTTATTTCAATTATATGTATGTAGATTTACAGGCAAAAGAATCAATATAGTTTTCAAATGACAATAATACTTCTTGTTTAAGTTCTTCGGAAGGAAACATCGGATGAGATCACGCTATGCTGATGTTGTCAGTAAGGAATTAAAAGCGGATATTTATTGTATGGCTTGCATTCTATGAATTCAAACACTTTATAAATCGAAATATTATCTTGCATTCATGAGCTGTTGTTTCCGAATGAGTTCCACGTGGAACGCTCGTGGATTGAGAGTCTTTGTTGTTTCAAGCCCCTTTATGACAGGGTTAGATGAGGATTTGAGAAAAATAAAACTTTGTTTTGAGGTTGATTTTTAATTGATTTATCCGATATTTTTATATAACTTTATGGGCTCTAATGCTCTGTAAAGTTCAAAAGAGAATTCTAATGTTTAATTTTAGAGGCGTGAAAAATATAAAAAAATTAATGGTGATTTTATTGGGGATAATTTGTTTCTTGTATTTGTTGAATCCTGCTGCCGGTCTTTTTGAAATTATTCCGGACAATATTCCCTTTATCGGAAATATTGACGAAGGCTTGGTTGCGTATCTTCTTTTTAGTTGTATCCAATATTTGAGAGGAAAAGAAATCGGAATCTTTGACAAAAAGAAAAATTTGATTCAAAAGATAGGAACCCTCAAAACAAAAGAAATACAGAATTAATGCTTTTATGATTTCTGTTATGCAGAAAAAAAAGCCCTTCATTTTTTTAGACCCCCTTTTTCGATTGAAAACAAAAAAAGGATTTGGGGTTCATTCTCCTTTTGTGTTTAATTTTATCACAAAAGTTTTGAATTGTAATTCTGCATATTATTCTTTTCAAAAATTAGACAACATAAGACGGACTTTAAAAAGACAGCATTATCCACTTCGAATAAAGTCTCGGAAATATTACCGGCTACTGTTTAGAATTGCAAATTATGTCAAATCATCTGTTATTCTTGAAATCGGAAATTCTTCCGCTTTGCCGTCCATTTATTTGACCACTCCAAATGCTAACGCATCGGTTTATATTATAAATTTATCTTTCGATCTTATTCCTGCGGTTGAAAGTACAGCGGAAATTCTTTCCGTTAAATTATCCGGATTAAAAACTGTTGATTCTGTTGTTGACGCAGAACAATTCTTATCCGGTATTGCATCTGTTGATATTTTATATCTTTCAGGGAATGGGGATATGTCCGTTGATGATTTTTTTTCTATGGTCTCGCCAAAATTACACAATGACTCATTGCTTATTGTCGAAGATATTTCTTCGTCCCGGGCATTGAATTTATACTGGAAGAAAATATGTGATTATCCCGGAGTTTCAGTAACGTTGGATTTGAAACAATTCGGTATTGCTTTTTTTTCTTCAAAATTGAATAAGGAAAATTATCGGCTTTATTTTTAATTTTAAAATATTATTCTATGAAAATCTACACCAAAACAGGGGATAAAGGAACAACCGGTTTGATCGGAGGTACCCGGGTCGCAAAAAATCATATCCGATTGGATGCTTACGGCACAATTGATGAATTGAGCGGATTCATCGGATTGTTGAAAACCGAAATTGAAGAAAAAGAAACCTCCGGTTTTTTGGATTTTATCCAGCAAAAACTGTTTGTAATCGGTTCTTATTTGGCTACAGATACCGAAAGGACGGATGTGCTTCCCGAAAGTCGTATTTGGGGAAATGACATTGCTTTAATCGAGCAGCAAATTGATCGGATGGATGAAGAATTACCCCCGGTGAATGATTTTATTCTTCCGGGCGGAACTAAGTCAGCCGCATTGTCTCATGTTTGCCGGTCGGTTTGTCGCAGGGCCGAACGTTGCATGACCTCATTGTCGGAGCATTTTTCATTGCAGGATGAAAATCCTTTTGTTTTTATTAACCGACTGTCGGATTATTTTTATATTTTGGCAAGAAAAGAGAACCAAGATCATTCGGTAGATGAAATATTTTGGCAGAAGGTTTGTAAGTAAATATTTTTATTTTATTTTTGCACTCCTTTTTGAAAAACATACTGTAAAACAACCATTTAAAATTTGAGGAACTTATTATGTATTGGACATTGGAATTGGCGTCTAAATTGGAAGATGCTCCTTGGCCTGCAACAAAAGATGAGTTAATTGATTATGCTATTCGTTCGGGAGCTCCACTTGAAGTGATAGAAAATTTGCAGGAAATGGAAGATGAGGGAGAGGTTTATGAATGCATGGAAGATATTTGGCCGGATTATCCCAGTAAAGAAGATTTCTTTTTCAACGAGGAAGAATATTAATCGATAGGAGGAAGAGTTAAAAATTAAAAGTCAAGGAATATGCTCATACCGATTCCCGACTTTTAATTTTTAACTTTCACATTTGTTGAACGCCGGTTTATTTTGAGCGGTTTAAGCCGAAAATTGTACGGCGATGTAAGCTAATGTTCCTACGCTTGTTTTTAAAGCTTCTTCGTCAATTAAAAAGGTCGGGGTGTGTAAGCTTCCGTTGGAAAGATTGTTTTTTCCCCTTACTCCGAAACGATAAAAAACAGACGGATATTTTTGCGAGAAAAATCCGAAATCTTCACTGGTCATCCTTACCGGATATTCGACAACTTTTTCTTTTCCCAAAAATTCTTCTGCAAATCGGGCGGCTTTTTCCGTTATTTCCGGATGGTTGACAACTGTAGGATAGCCGTGTTTTATTTCGATATCGCAAACACAACCGTATGCTTTTGCCGTACCGGCTGCCGTTTCTAAAATGCTTTCTTTGGCTTTCGCCCTTTCTTCTTCATCCATGCATCGGAGCGTGCCGGAAATATATACCTCGTTCGGGATGATGTTGGTGGCTCCGGCAGCAATGAATTTTCCGAAAGAAAGCACCATGGGTTTAAACGGATTGGATCTCCGGCTGACAACTTGTTGCATGGATACGATCAATTGCGACGCTGCCAACACGGTGTCGTTCAGTAGATGAGGCATGGCGGCATGTCCTCCTTTTCCTTTCATGACCAGATGAACTTCGTCTGCCGAAGCCATAACCGTTCCCGATCTAAATCCGACCGTTCCGCAAGGCAAGTCCATAAACGAATGTTGTGCAATGATCAATTCCGGTTCGCATCCTTCAAAAATATGGTCTTCAAGCATCAGGAGGGCTCCACCCGGATGTTGTTCTTCTCCCGGTTGGAAAATCAACAGGATCGTTCCCGAAAATTCATCCCGCATATTCTTGAGAATCTTTGCCGTTCCCAGTAAAGATGCTATATGCGTGTCGTGTCCGCAGGCATGCATGATGCCCTCATTTTGTGATTTGTACGGGATGTCGTTTTCTTCCCCAATGGGTAAAGCATCCATATCCGCCCGCAATGCGATTGTTCCGGAAGAAGGGTTTTTCCCTTCGATTCGTGCCAGAATACCGTAACCTCCTATATCAGAACGATAAGGAATGTTTTCATTGTCTAAAAAGTCACGGATGAACCCGGATGTTTTTTTTTCGTGATAAGATAGTTCCGGATATTGATGAAGATGCCGGTAGATTTCTATTATTTCAGGATAAATCGTTTCGACTTCTTGTTTGATTTTATTTTCAGCATTCATTTTATGTAAGATTTTTAGTGTGAAATCAAGTGATGCATAATTACCATTTGTATGAAAGTCCGAAGCTTAACAATTCTCTTAATTGATAATAGCCTAAATCGTTATTCCGGGAAACACTGTCGTCGAATCGGCTGTGAACAATGAATTTGGTGGCCAGATACCGGTTCAAAATAAAATTGAATGTGTTTTCCCATTCAGCCTCCACCTTGTTATAGGTCGTATAATAATACAATCGGGATACCCAATTAATCTGTTTGTTGAAACTCCATGTCATGTCGGAAGTCAACATCGAACCGAATGTGCTTTTTGTGGTTTTTCCCGCATCTACTCCGAAATTAACGGGATTTACCTCCGGGTCTTTTACATGTATCAGGCGATAGGATATGGGAGACAAAATGACTGACAGGGTTACTTTTTTGCTTTTTACCTTATAATCCATTCCGAGGCTGACATACAAGTTTGCGGGCGATAATATGGACGAGATTCTTTCTCTACTGTTTGCTTTGTAGTTGTTGAATAATTGGGTTCTGAACTCCGTCGAGAAAGTATAATAGAAGTTTTCGACGGCTTTATATCCGAGCTTGCTTTTCAGGAAAGTCGCATCATCGCTTACCCGGAGTGACCGGATGGTGTCGTTCGGAGAACTGTAAAAACTGAATTTGCATTCGATTTCGGTTTCAAATTGAATCTTTTTCTTGTCATTATACCCGAATTTTATGTTTTGAATATTCAGCAGCGAGTTGTTGCTTTCTCCTCCTTTGTACCAATTCGGTGAAATATAATTTTGAGTGAAATTGAGGGTACTGTTGATGGTTTTCCACCAAAATACTTCTTTGGGAACGGCTCTTTGTATATTATCGACACTGAGTCTGACATCCGGTTCGGGCGTGAAAAGATCTTTCAGCGTATTCGGTTTTATTTTCTTTTGTTCCGGAACTTTTTCCGGCAACATCGACCGGTTGTATTTGACAGATTGCGGATATTTGGCATACATATAATTTTTGGCGGATTGATGTATAAAATTCCGGAAGTCTTGTGATTTTCGGTCGGAGCTGTCGGTATATAGCGAACGGAAAGAAGTTTCCGGAACAGGCAGTATTGCTGCGGCTTTCGGTTTTTGGGCCAAAGAAAGCGTATCCGGAAGCCATTTTCCGTCAAAAACCAACGGCATGAACAACGGGTTGTATTTTAATGTATCATAATAAAACCGGAGATAGTATTCTTTTTTGTCGAAGAACAGGCTGTCGGGATTAACCGGCTGCGACAATTTTTGTTGAGCATGTAAACCGGTAAAACCGGTGATCGATAAAAGCAGTGCAAAAGTTCTTTTCATTCGTTTTTATTCTTCTATTCTTATTCGTGCGTCTACGGCAATAATCCCGGTCGGAGTTGCCAAAAGCGGATTGATGTCGATTTCTTTGATTTCGGTTGCGAAACGCAGCAATGTCGATAGTCGGACAATGATTTCGGCAAACTCGTTTTCGTCGATTCCTTTTTGTCCGCGGGTTCCTTTGATGATTTTGTATGATTTCAACGACCGGATCATCGAAAAAGCTTCAGAATAGCTCAACGGCGCCAATCCGTAGGCAATGTCTTTCAGCACTTCGACGAAAATTCCGCCTAATCCGCAAAGTACGATATGACCGAATTTATTTTCATATTTTGCCCCGATGAAAAGTTCTCTTCCCGATAACATCGGTTGGATCAGTACGGCCGTCGCTTCGGGAATATTCATTATTCGTTCGAACTCAAATTCTAAATGGCGGCTCGATTTGATGTCCAAAACAACGCCCCCGACATCCGATTTGTGAACGGGGCCTACGGCTTTGATCACTACCGGAAATCCGATTTCTTTGGAGAAATCAATGATTTCTTTTTTGTCGGAAGAGACAAATTCTTTGACAAGCGGGATGCCCGCCGATTTTAACAATTGTTGAGTGAGTGCCGGAGGAATATAACCCGGTTGATTGATGGAGTCGATGATGCGTCTGATTTCGGGAATATTCACACCGTCCAGTTCGATTTCTCCGACCGTAGGCCCGGCGGTTTGCATAATTCTCGTTATGGCCGTTCCCAAAAGTACTTCATCGGAAAAATTGACATGCCCCTTTTTAATGAAATCTTTTACTTCTCCTTCTGCTGTGGTGACAGAGGGCAGAACCGGAAAGATCGGCTTGGTCGAAGTATTCATTTTTTCGTCTAACACACGGTAAGCCTCATATACTTTTACCAATCCCGGTGTTCCGAAAATAACGATGATTTCATCAATGTTATCGAATCGTTTTTCGCAATAATCGATGGCAATTCCCAAATGCTCCGGGGTGCCTGTTCCGATAATATCGATGGGATTGCCGACGGCTGCTCCGGGAAAAAGTTTGCTTTTCAGTTCGTCGGCGACCAGGCCGGAGAGAAAGGGAACATTCAATCCTCCTTTCGACAAGGCGTCGGCGAGCAATACCGCAGGTCCTCCGGCATGGGTGACGATTCCGATGTTTTTTCCCGTCAATTTTTTCAATGTGAAAACACAAGCGATCGTGGTTAATTCTTCGCGACTGTAACAACGAACGATTCCGGCTTTTCTGAATAAAGCTTCCACTGCCGAGTCGGAATTGGCGATTGCTCCTGTATGCGATGTCGCCGCTCGTTGTCCCGATGTGGTTGATCCGGCTTTGATTCCGGCTATTTTACATCCTTTTTTGATGAGAGAAGAGGCGTGTTTTAAAAGTTTGTCGGGATTTTTGATGCTTTCGATGTAAAGCATTTTCAGTTTGGAATCCTTTTCGATGTCGAAATGAATATCCATATATTCCAGCACTTCTTCCACACCGATTTGTTTCGCGTTACCGACCGACCATACCGATGCGAAGCGAAGTCCTTTGTTCATGGCCGATTCCATGATGAAAAGAGCCGTCCCCCCCGAACTGGAAATCAAATCCACGCCTTGAGGGTGCAAATCGGGAATCGGACGGGAAAATACACTGTGATGGTATGGCGTAATCAATCCGATGCAATTGGGGCCGATTAACGCCGCGCCGGCATGGTTGACGGTATTCAGGATTTGTTCTTCCAGTTTGGCGCCTTCGGGAGTTTCTTCCCCGAATCCGGCAGATATGATGATAAGGGCTTTGACGTTTTTCCGGTTGACCAAAACGGCGGTCACTTCCGGGCAGGATGCTGCCGGAATAGCTAAAATTGCCAGATCTGTGTCGGGAATATCATGGATGTTCGGGTAGGATCGGATGCCTTGGATTTCGGTTTCTTTATAATTGACGGCATATAACCGGCCTTCGTATTTTCCGTCGAGCAGATTTTTCACGATTTTTCCGCCCGGTTTGTGAATATCATTTGAAGCTCCGACCACCACTATGCTTTGGGGGTTGATCAATTGATCATTTATCATTATTTTAGCCATAATACAATATGATGTTCGTGTTTGTTGATCCCGGGTTAATGATTTTGTGAATGTGGTTTGGTAATTTATCCGCCTGAAATTAAAATACAAAGATAGGATAATTTGTGATTTCTCTATAAATATTAACGGTTGAATTAACCGGATCGAGTAGGGTAGGGGCAAAAAAAAGGTTGTCATCCCGACAACCAATCTTTCTTTTTGTTAACCTTAAGAATTGTCAATAAATAAATGTAACACTTATATAAATTAAATTACACATTTACAGGTAATTAGCTGTTTTAGGTGTTCTATTTATTTTGTGATAATTCCTTAAATCTAATACCATGAAAAATCACGCTGTAAAGGTAAGTCCGGATGGTCTGAATTTCAAAATTTTTTACTCTAATAATTGTTAATAAGTAAGCATGACGGAACCGGTATAAATAAAAAAAGGTTGTCATCCCGACAACCAATCTTCTTTTGTTAACCTTAAATCTAATACCATGAAAAACACAGTGCAAATGTATGCATGATTTGAATGTATTTCCAAAAAAATTGCCTTAAAAATTGTTAATGAATATAGTACTTTAAGTTAAATACTGTTTGACTATTAATGGGAAGTTTATTGATTTTGCCTCAAATAGGGCGATTATGACGTATTTTTCCTTTTTTTATGTAAAAATATTGGCAGATAGTTTATTCTTTTGCCGGCACTTTCATGCTGTATTTGATGAAAATGCATCGTTAAACGGATATAGACAACTCCTATTTTCCCCGCCGTGGCGGACATGTTGTCCGTCACTATTCATTCGAAAGGACATGTTGTCCGATAGAAAGCCACAAAGAATTTAAACTTCGCGTCTTTCCGTCTTTGTGCCTTGGCGTTTAAAATATAAAACGGTTTTACGACATCCATATTCTCTTATTTTGTACAAAGGTTTTATCAATAAGGTACAGTCTGAAAAAGAAGAGAATAAGGATAGGAGTCAGATTGTATGAAAAACGGGCAAAAAAAAGGTTGTCATCCCGACAACCAATCTTTAGTTATTAACCTTAAATCTAATACTATGAAAAAATTACGAGGCAAAAGTAGTGAGAACTCCTTGGTTTATCAAAATAAATTTGTTTAAGAATTGTTAAAAAGGAGAAGAATCGGCGTAAAAAATATTATTTTAAAAACCGGTTGTAGTTTGCATCGATTCCGAGGTAGTGCTTAAATTGACTGAAAGGTGTTATTTTTTCAAAAAAACCAAATGATACATATCCCCGAAATATTATGCTCTCATTGCAACGGGAATATCGCTATAATGCATATACTCAAGTAATTAAAGAGAAAATAATAGAGCTGACGCTTGACAGCAGGCGGTGTCAGAGTCATCGGAAGAGTATTGAAAATCAATAAAATACAGTGGTTTCGGCATTAAATGCGGGCTTATTGCAGATATTAGAGTTTATATAGAATAAGCAATTTTTAGATATTAAACAAATTGATAATCAGTATAGTTATCATTTAATCAATATAATGTCTGTTAATCATCCCGAAACAACGTATTTATCAGTTTTTGTATTCTTTCAAGCCGTGTTGTAAATATGTGACAAATTTCTCGATATTTTCATCGTAGCTGTACGATTTGGCGATCGGGTTGCCTTCGTTATTCAGCAAAACATAAAAAGGTTGCGCATTGGCTCCGAATTTATGGCGTTGCAGGTACCCCCATTTGTCTCCGACGGTTTTGAGCGTGCGGTTCTTTCCGTCGTCGTCAACCGATATCGGAGCCGGTAACAACGCTTTGTCGTCGACAAAAAGAGTGATCAACACATAATCTTTTTCCAGCAAATCCTTCACTTTCGAATCAGTCCAAACAGCGGCTTCCATTTTCCGGCAATTGACACACCCATATCCCGAAAAATCGATGATCACCGGCTTTCCGTTTTTTCGCGCATATTCCATTCCCGTTTCATAATCATTGAATTTCGCATGCACCTGACCGGTGTATAAATTAAAATCTTGCGTAAACAACGGAGGCGAAAAAGCGCTGATCGATTTCAGCGGCGCTCCCCATAACCCGGGAATAAGATAGATCGTAAATGCAAAAGTGATCCATGCCAAAAAAACACGCGGAATGGAAACGTGTTTGACTTCACCGTCGTGCGGGAATTTGATTTTCCCCAGCAGATAAAATCCGAGCAAAGCAAAAACAGCAATCCATAAAGACAAAAACACTTCCCGGTCGAGGATATTCCAATGATAAGCCAAATCGGCGACCGAGAGAAATTTCAGGGCAAGAGCCAGTTCCAAAAATCCGAGAACGACTTTCACCGAATTCAACCAACCTCCCGATTTGGGCAATTCTTTCAGCCACGACGGGAAGATTGCAAACAGCGTGAACGGAATGGCCAAAGCCAATGCAAAGCCAAACATCCCGATTGCCGGCCCGAGGGTTGCTCCCATGGATGCCGCCTGCACCAGTAATGTGCCGATGATGGGGCCTGTACACGAAAACGACACCAAGACAAGCGTAAATGCCATGAAAAAAATGCTCAACAAACCCATTGAACTATCGGCCTTATCATTCATTTTATTGGTCCATGACGACGGTAACGTGATCTCAAACGCTCCGAAAAACGAAACGGCAAATACAATCAGCAGGGCAAAAAACAACAAATTGAAAACGGCATTAGTCGATAAATCATTTAAAGCGCTTGCGCCGAATATCGCCGTGATGATCAACCCCAACGCCAAATAAATGACAATGATGGAGATACCGTAGATAAAACTTTGTCGGACGGCTTTTTTCCGGTTGTCGTTGCGTTTCAGGAAAAAGCTGACGGTCATGGGAATAATCGGCCAGACACACGGTGTGAGCAATGCCAGCAATCCGCCCGCAAAACCCAAAAAGAAAATGAGGTACCATGCTTTATCGGCCAAATCGTGTTCGCCGTAATTTTGCAACTCCGCGATCACCGGTTTCCACCAGACCGAGTCAGAAGGTAAAGGTACAGGTATGGATGTCCCGACGGCTGTTTTCGCCGAATCGACAGATAAAACCGCCGAATCGGGCAAAGATTGTTTTTTGACATCGGATAATGCCTCGACATTCATCCCGGCGATGCTTTCCGCATCGAACCCGAATTCATCTTTTGTCGGTTGCAGACACTGACTGTCATTGCAGGCCATAAACTCGGTCGTTCCTTTTATCGAAAACGTTTTTTTGTCGGTAATGACAATTTTTTGGACAAAAACAGCCGTATTTTCGAACCGGCGCAAATCCATTTCAAAGTTTGGGTCGAAACTTTTTAAGGAAGCGTTTTGTGCGGTTACCTTCCCTTTCAGTTTGGCTCCTTTTATTTCGTCGAAGGTGAACGACGTGGAAATCGGGCCGCCTTCGGGCAGATTCATGTCGTATAAATGCCAGCCCTTATCGATTTTGGCGGTAATGATAATCTCAGTTTCAGGTGTTTTTGAATCTTTTATGGCATACGACCATTTGACGGGCTTAAGAATTTGTGCCGAAATACACCATGAGCTCGACAATACCAACCCTATAATTGTTAATTTTTTCATATAATCTTCATTATTCCGAATTAAATGCAAATATAAGACGATTTTGATGTCCGGCATAAAACAAATTCTTATTTTTGTCGAACAAACCACAGCGATTTTAACATTTATGCGGAATTTTGTATCTCGCAAATGCGTAACCAATAACAACAAGTAAAATATGGATACTCCTGAACATAAACCTAAACGAAGAAAAATCCTGTTCATTCTTCTCCTTATTTTGATCGTGGGAGGAGGCGGATTTTTCTACTTCCAGTATTATTTTGTATTCGGAGACGGGGTGAAAAACGGACAACTGAATAACTTGGTTTACAAAGGATATGTTTTCAAAACGTATGAAGGCCGGCTGATTCAGGTGGGCATTCGTCCGGGAATTACGGGACAAGGCATTCAATCCAATGATTTTCCGTTTTCGGTGGAAGATAAAAAATTGGCCGAACGTCTGGAACTATTGAGCGGAAAAGATCTGCAGCTGCATTACAAAGAATACCGGAAAGCCATTCCTTGGCGCGGATACAGCCGGTATATCGTCGACAGCATCATCTCGGTCAAAGACCCGATGCCCTATTCCGTCAACCCCATGTAATTTTGTTGAAAAAATAAAACAGTAACGTATGGAAACATTTCTGCTGATAGGCCCCTTGGGAACCCCCGAATTAATCATTATCATCGTCGCGATTTTACTTCTTTTCGGAGGGAAAAAAATTCCCGAATTGATGAAAGGACTCGGAAAAGGCGTCAAAAGCTTTAAAGAGGGAATGAAAGAAATCAACGACGATGACAATGAAACGAATGAAGGTAAAAAATAAAAAATACGGATCCGGCATTTATCCTTTTTACTTTTTTTGCAGATTTCGTTGAAGATTTTTCAATCCGGTGCGGAAAAGAGGAGAATTTTTTGCCAGATTTGAAAATTCTTCTTCATTCATGCGCAACCACTCTTCAGTGCTTTTGGATACCAATTCGTTGCCGGAGATTAATTCGGGATGCGTGTGCGGTTGTGAGAAACGGTTCCACGGACAAACTTGCTGGCAAATGTCGCAACCGAAAAACCTGTTTTCCGGCAGAAGGTGATATTTTTCATCCGGCTGTCCTTTATGTTCGATGGTCAGATAAGAAATACATTTTCCCGCATCTAAACAAAACGGCTTTTCCAATGCTTTGGTCGGACAAGCGTCTAAACATTTCAGACATTTTCCGCAATAATTTTTTTTGACAGGAGAATCATATTCAAGCGGAATATCGACAATCAATTCTCCCAAGAAGAAATAAGACCCTTTCCGCGGAATGATCAGATTGGTGTTTTTCCCGATAAAACCGATGCCGGCCCTCATTGCCCAATACCTTTCCAAAACCGGAGCGCTGTCGGTGAAACATCTGCCTGAAGCCGAAGTGATTTCCCGGTTGACATACTCCGACAATTGATGCAATTTATTCCGGATAACGACGTGGTAATCATTTCCGTAGGCATAATAAGCAATTTGGGGAAGATGTCCGGGTTGTTTTTTTTCGGGATAATAATTCAACGCGACGACAATGACAGACTTGGCATTTTCCACCAAAAGCCTCGGATCGCATCGTTTTTCGACATGATTACTCATGTATTTCATTCCTGCCCCGTATCCCTTTTTCAACCGGTCATCGAGAAATGCGGCATGTTGTCCGACAAATCCGGCTTGAGCAATTCCGCAGGCGTCAAACCCCAAACGGAGAGCTTCCGCTTTTATGAGCGACGAACGATTCATGATTTCGATCAAATTGCCGGGATCAAGTCATTAACTTTTTAAACACATATCCTTCTTTCAGCAAATGCTCGATGGCAAGAGGCAACGCATACCGTAAATTCTTTTGAGCTTTCAGAGAATCATGAAAAACAATGATGGAACCATTGCGGGTGTATTTTTTCACATTGTTCAAAACCTGTTCTCCGGAGAGAAATCTGCTGTAATCGCGTGTCACGACATCCCACATAATAAAATTATATTTGTGCATCAGCACGGCCGACTGCAAAAAACGGATATGCCCGTGCGGGGGGCGAAACAAAGCGGATCCGATGAGTTGATCCGCTTTATTGACATTTTGAACGTATGTTTTCGTCCATGTTTTCCATCCCTGCAAATGATTGAACGTATGGTTTCCGACCGAATGGTTGCGATTCACGATATTCCGGAAAATATCGGGATATTTTGATACATTTTCCCCGACACAAAAAAATGAGGCTTTAACTTCATATTGATCCAATACATCCAACACCCACGGTGTTATTTCAGGAATCGGGCCGTCGTCAAAAGTCAGGAAAACCTGCTTCTCATCCCGGGAAGAAATTCTCCAGACGGCACCGGGAAAAAGAGCTCTATACAAAAACGGAGGTTGCTCTATCCACATAAAAATTTACAAATTCACGATTTACGATTTACCGGTTTTACAAATGACGATCGGACAAAATGACGCCTTCCGGAAAATCCGGTTCGGTAAAAAATGATTATACAAATTATGGAAATGCAGAAGCATTTCCATAATTTGTGCCTACGCGATTTATCTTCTTTGTTGTTGATAACTCATCCATCTGGCGGCATACATATTTAATTCTGCTTCATACACTTTCGCCAATTCGGGATTATACGTCCGGTAAATTTCCACAACGGTTTGCAATGTTCCGAGATCATCTTTAATCTCTTCCAAAATTCCCGAATACAATCTGTCCGGCAATCCGTTATACCAGATCAGATTATCTTTTGCATTTTTGGCAAATGCCTCCAATAAAGCCTGAGCTTTTTCTTTTTGTCCTATCTTATAATAATTTTCGCCCAAGAAAGCCAGAGAAAAATCATAACCGACCGTTTCAATCGGCAGTACCTTCAGACATTTATCCATGGCGGTCAACGCTTTGTCGTTTTTGCCTTCCGTGATCAATGTCGCCGACAAACGGGCAAACATATACCTCAATGTCCTGCACATCCGCAAAACGTTTTCATCCAAATATACATTCGGGTCGGCGGCATTTCCCCATTTGAACTTGTTCACCATGTTATTGTACATGACATCGGTATTTACGGAACTGCCTTTTTCGTAAGGCATGATACGGTAAGTCAATCCTTCTGAAGCAAAAAATCTTGATAATCCCACATACATGTCAGAGCTGACGGTTGTCGCGTAATATATCGGACGTTGCCATTTATTTTGTTTCAACATTTCCAGAATCATCATTTCGCTTTTGGTCAAATAACGCTTTCCGCCCAAATCGATCATCATTTCGGGGTTGAGACGGGCGCTGCTGTCTTTGGGCATCAACCCGGCTTTCGCCACATCTGCGGAATCGACTTTCATGATAAATTTTAGAGACGGAATAATATCCCTGCCTTCGTATAGCCTGCGGATGTTTTGCATTCTTTTGCTGTCGGAACGGATAGAATCCACCGCCCAGGAAATATCGATCGGCTGCCCGTCCGTCACATCCGCCAGAAAAGCTACATCATGTGTTTCTCCCACATAATCTTTCCTCTCCCAATAAATCGGCAAAGGATCGGACTCATAGCTTTGACGTTTCATCTGATCGATATACCAATCTGTTTGCAAATAGCTTAAATTACAAACACGAACATCGGTACGGTATCCTTCCACTTCCTGAGCATACCACAACGGAAAGGTATCATTGTCTCCGTTTGTAAAAATCACGGCATCCGGTTCGCAGGAATCCAAATAATTGAATCCGAAATCACGGGTAGTATAGCGGTTCGAACGATCATGGTCGTTCCAATTTTGAGCGCCCATTCTGATCGGGATGAGTATCGTGATCACGGTCGCCAAAATTCCCGCCGGAGTTCTCGACATATATTTTTCGAAAAAGCGGGCCAATGCGGCAACACCCATCCCGATCCAAATACAAAAAGCGTAAAACGAACCGGCATACGCATAATCCCGTTCACGAGGTTGATAAGGCGTTTGATTGAGGTAAAGGACGATGGCGATTCCCGTCATGAAAAACAAAAAGAACGTAATCCAAAACCCTTGAATACCTTTTTGTCCCGAAAAAGCCTGATAAAACAAGCCGATGATACCCAAAATCAACGGCAGCATAAAATATGCATTATGTCCTTTATTGGAGGCCATTTCAGGCGGAAGATTGCTCTGGTCTCCCAATCCCAGGAAGTAATTATCGATAAAATTGATTCCCGTGATCCAGTTTCCGTGCGTTATTTCACCATTTCCCTGAATGTCGTTCTGGCGACCCGAAAAATTCCACATGAAATATCTCCAATACATGAAATTCAATTGATACGAGAAAAAGAAGCGGAGATTTTGCATGAAAGTGGGAGGCGGCGTAGTTCTTTTCCCGCCGATGATTTTATCGTCGATTCCGGCCCAATATTTATATCCCGCAATATGACTTTTTTCGGTACTGCTGTACATCCGCGGAAACAGCATTTGATTTTCGTATTCGTAAGTAAACCTATATCCGGCGTTAACATAAGAGTCTTTTTCACCGGGAGAATCCTTCTCTTTTCTGATCCAATTCGCTTTTCCTTCTTTGGTAACGGCTTTACCGCTCTCATCGTATTTCGGATCCGAAGCATAGGTTTGTCCGTAAAACAACGGGCGATCTCCGTATTGTTCACGATTCAGATAATACGTCAGCGCAAACACATCTTCCGGAGAATTTTGATCCATCGGCGGATTGGCCGACGAACGAATCACGATCAACGCATACGATGAATATCCGATCAGAATCACCATCAAACAAAGCAGGCACGTATTCAATACCCGGATGCTGAGATTCTTTTTGTAAAACAAGAAAATCACCAGTCCGACGCTTACCAAGAAGCCCAACACCGGTCCGCCGAATAGAGGAATCCCCATTAAAATGACGCAAGCGGCGAAAGAGATCCGGGCACGTTTCATATTAACATTTTCGGCCAATGTTTCGAGAATACTCCAAATCAAAACGCCGACCACCAAAATAAAATAGAAGATGGCGCCGGTGTTAAACGGCATTTTCAGGACGTTGACAAACAATAATTCAAACCAGCCCGCCACCGTGAAAAATCCGGGAATTAACCCGTACATCAATACAACCAGTAATCCGAAAGACAAAAGCAATGCTTTTAAAGATCCTTTGGCATCGGCATCCGGATATTTTTTGTAATAATAGACCAACACCAGCGCAGGAATAGTCAATAAATTAAGCAAATGCACGCCGATGGATAATCCCATGACGTAAGCAATTGCGACGATCCACCGGTCGGAATGAGGCTTATCCGCCACGTTTTCCCATTTTAAGATCATCCAAAAAACGACGGCGGTACACAAGGAAGAATAAGCATATACTTCACCTTCGACCGCCGAAAACCAGAAGGTATCCGAAAACGTATAAGCCAGCGCTCCCACAAGTCCCGAACCCATAATGATGATGGTTTGACCGAGGGTCGGTTCTCCGTCTTTTGCTACGACAAGCTTACGGGTCAAATGAGTGATGCTCCAAAACAAAAATAAAATGGTAAAAGCGCTGCACAATGCCGACATGGTATTGACCATTTTTGCGACATGAGACGGATCCGAAGCAAAATGAGTGAAAAAATTAGCCGTCAACATAAAAATAGGACTTCCGGGCGGATGTCCGACTTCCAACTTATAAGCCGTGATGATAAATTCGGGGCAGTCCCAGAAACTGGCCGTCGGTTCAATCGTCAGGAGGTAAACAATCGCAGAAATAATAAAAGTAAGCCACCCGATGGTATTGTTCGTCAAATTGTACTTTTTCATCTGTTATGATATTTTACACTAAAATTTGTTTTGAATGTAGAGGATTTTGTCCGTCGTGAAAAGTCGGCCGGTAGTTGGAAATTCATAATGCCGGCACGATATTTGCGCTGTACGATATTTGCGCCATCGGATTATATTATGACTCCGGTATTTAAAAATCATATTCAAACACGACTTGAAACAAAGCGGCAAAGGTAGAAAAAATAAAATATATTGCTCCCGCCCGAATGCTCTAATTTTGTAATTTTCAAGCTATATTTGCACACTAATTTAATTTTAACGAATGCAGACAACTCAAAGCACTAATTTACTACTGGAAAAAGTTATCGAAGGAATTCAAGAAAAAAAGGGAAAAGGAATCGTCATTGCCGATCTGACCACAATAGAAGATTGCATCTGTCGTTATCTCGTCATTTGCGAGGGAAATTCGCCCAACCAAGTATCAGCAATAACCTCATCCGTAAAAGATTATGTAAAAAAGAAGGCGTATATAAGGCCTCTCTCAATCGACGGATCAAAAAATGCCCAATGGGTTGCGATGGATTACGGCGATGTGGTTGTGCATGTTTTTTTACCGGAAATCAGAGAATATTATCAACTTGAAAGTCTTTGGAATGACGCCAAGTTGACAAAAATTCCCGACATAGTTTAGATGTCGTTTTATGATTTTACAGATTATTATTGATTATTATGGAAAATAAAGAACCCTCAAATCGTCCCGATAATAAGAATAAATTTCCGGTCGGCGGCAAACCCCCGAAATTTCGTCTCGATTGGCTTTATCTGCTGATCGGACTGTCATTGATCGGATTATATTTCACCCGCGACATACAAACGTCGAAAGATGTCAGCTGGACCGAATTTGAAAAAATTTTGTCGGGAAATAACATCAATAAGATCGTTGTTTATACCGACGCCGATAAATTAGACGCCTATATCAAAAAAGATTCGGCAAATGCGGTATTGAAAGA
Source organism: Candidatus Azobacteroides sp. (assembly GCA_009787405.1). Taxonomy (GTDB): domain Bacteria; phylum Bacteroidota; class Bacteroidia; order Bacteroidales; family WRGA01; genus WRGA01. Next base: position 27,079 of record WRGA01000124.1, on the reverse strand, counting down.
AGATGCCGAAAAAATGGGCGACATGCCCAAAATATCCGTCAATATTCCTTCCGCAGCCAAATTCTCGGACTACATCGAAAAAGTCAAGACCGAAAAAAACCTCAGAATAGATGTGATCTATGAAAAAGGCGACGGCACGTTGAGCCGTATTCTGTGGTTTTTCGGACCGACGGTGCTGTTAGTCGCCCTTTGGTTCTATATGATGAGGCGTATGGCCGGAGGCGGCGGAGCCGGAGGCATGTTCAGTGTGGGAAAATCAAAAGCGCAACTGTTCGATAAAGACAGTAAGGTTAAAGTGACATTCAAAGATGTTGCCGGCTTGGCCGAAGCCAAACAGGAAATTCAGGAAATCGTCGAATTTTTAAAAAATCCCGGACGATACACCGAATTAGGCGGGAAAATTCCGAAAGGAGCTTTGTTGGTAGGCCCTCCCGGAACAGGAAAAACATTACTGGCAAAAGCGGTGGCCGGCGAAGCCAATGTGCCGTTTTTCTCCTTGTCGGGATCCGATTTTGTCGAAATGTTTGTGGGTGTGGGCGCTTCCCGGGTGAGGGATTTGTTCCGTCAGGCAAAAGAAAAATCCCCGTGTATTATTTTTATCGATGAAATCGATGCCGTGGGACGCGCTCGCGGAAAAAACATCAACATGGGGGCGAACGACGAACGGGAAAGTACGTTGAATCAATTGCTCACCGAAATGGACGGATTCGGTACCAACAGCGGAATCATCGTGTTGGCGGCGACAAACCGCGCCGATATTTTGGATAAAGCATTATTGCGTGCCGGACGATTCGATCGCCAGATTTATGTGGAATTACCCGACTTGAATGACCGTAAAGAAATTTTTGCCGTGCATCTTCGTCCGATAAAAATCGATGAAAGCGTCGATACTGAATTGTTGGCCCGTCAAACGCCCGGATTTTCCGGCGCCGACATCGCCAACGTTTGTAATGAAGCCGCATTGATCGCTGCGCGTAACGGCAAAAAAGTAGTGGCCAAGCAAGACTTTATGAATGCCGTCGACCGGATTGTCGGCGGATTGGAAAAACGGAATAAAATTACCACCGACGCCGAAAAACGCTCCATTGCCTTGCATGAAGCGGGACACGCGACATTAAGCTGGTTTCTGGAACATGCGCATCCGTTGGTGAAAGTAACCATTGTTCCCAGAGGGAAAGCTTTGGGAGCCGCGTGGTATTTGCCGGAAGAACGGCAAATTACGACGAAAGAACAAATGTTCGACGAAATGTGTGCGACTTTGGGCGGACGCGCCGCCGAGGATTTGGTGTTGGGCCGGATTTCGAGCGGAGCCATGAACGATTTGGAGCGTGTGACCAAACAGGCATTTTACATGGTTGCCTATTTGGGGATGAGTGAAAAACTGCCGAATATCTGTTATTACGATTCTTCCGGACAAGATTACGGATTTACGAAACCTTACAGCGAAGAAACCTCCAGAATCATCGATTCGGAAGTAAGCAGAATCATCAACGAACAATATGAACGGGCCAAACGTATTTTAGACGAACATAAAGAAGGGCATCAACGATTGGCGGATGTTTTGATAGAACGGGAAGTCATTTATGCCGAAGATCTGGAAAAAATATTCGGCAAACGTCCTTGGACTTCACGCTCGGAAGAAATTTTTGCCTCCGCCAAAACCGGAAACGAAGCAGAGAACGATCCGGAATCCGAAAATAACCGGACAATACCGGAAGGAGCCGTTCCGACCGACGTGTGTAAATAAACGAATCAGCGTAAAAAGATTGATTAATGAATAATCTGATTAAACGGGCATTAACCGGTATTTTGTTTGTCGTGATTCTGGGAGGGAGCATTTTATACAGTTCTTATTCATTTTTGGTGATCTTTTCTATTATTACGGTTGCCGGATTATGGGAATTTTATTCGCTGATCGAAAATGCGGGAAAGGCAAGCTTTGATAAAGCAATCCATTGTTTCGGCGGATTTTTACTGTTGATCGCATTTTTTATGTTTGCTTCCACCAATTTCGGATTATCGGTGTTCCTCCCGTATGTTTTTTACTTTTTGTATTTGTTTATTTCCCGGCTTTACCTGAAGGAAGAAGATCCGGTTCAGAATTGGGCGTATATATTGATGGGACAGATCTATGTCGCGTTGCCTTTCGGATTATTATGCTTTCTTCCGTTCGAACACGTCGGGGATACAATCAATTACCGGCAAGTTTTTCCCTTTTCCTTTTTTCTTTTTCTTTGGATTAATGATACCGGCGCTTATATTGTCGGTTCCACTTTCGGAAAACACAAAATGTTTAAACGCATTTCTCCGAAAAAATCATGGGAAGGATTCACCGGCGGAGTTATTCTTGCGATCATTACGGCATTTATGTTTTCTTATTATTTTCCGGCCATGCTGAATCTGTCCGAATGGATCGGAATGGCTTTAGTTACGGTGATTTTCGGAACGTGGGGAGATTTGACGGAATCATTGTTCAAACGGACGATCAATGTAAAAGATTCGGGAAATATACTGCCCGGGCACGGCGGTATCTTAGACCGGTTCGACAGCGCTTTATTGGCTGCTCCGGCTTGTGTGATCTACTTTGCGATGTTGAATTTATTCTGATAAATCCGCTTATTAAAATAATAAGGATAAAAACAAGTGTTTTAATGTGAAATATAATTAATAAATGCTTAATTATATAAAATGACCTTATGAATAGGCGATAAGAGCTTATAAATAATATCTGTAAATTCATTATTATTACTATTCGACTTTATTCTAAATAGCTTGTTATCAATACAGTGATATAAATTTAAAAATCAACACATTATCAATAATCGATGATTTTTTTTGAAATTGTGTCGCGCGATTATCCGGATGCTTTTTTATATTTTCATCAATAGATTTAACAGCATTTCGCTTTGCATCCGGCGTGATTTGTTGTAAATTACGAGATAACAGGGCTTCAGCCTATTTGTCAAGCTCAATTTTAACTTTAACTTTGCCCCCGATAATTGCGTGATTGCAAAAACCCTTTTGTCTAACAATATAAAAAAACATTTATGAACAAGGCAGAGCTTATTAGTGCAGTTGCTGAAAAATCAGGTCTCAGCAAAGCTGATTCCAAAAGAGCATTAGATGCATTTGTTGGTTGCGTGGCAGACACTTTGAAGTCAGGTGACAAGGTTATTTTAGTAGGGTTCGGTACATTTTCTGTAGTCGACAGGGCAGCAAGAGAAGGTGTAAATCCCACTACAAAACAGAAGATTAAAATTCCTGCAAAAAAGGTTACCAAATTCAAACCGGGTGCAGATTTAGATCTTTCCAAAGAGTAATTATTTGATCTTACTGACTAATCAAAAAGTCTGTTTAAGTTCAAATCGAGTTCGTTAATAACAATTTGCTTTGCTCATCAACGGCTATAGTTGCACAAAGCAAGTTGTTATTAATTATTTGTGACAACAAACTCTACGAATATGACAGCCCTTACCGGAGAAAGATTTTTTTCCATGATGATAATCCCCGTTTTTTGAATCCAAAACTTGCGTGGTTTTCCGATAAATCGGAATTGGCGCGCCGTTAATAACGCACGGTTTATAAAACTGCGCGAGCGCTTAGAGAGAAATATGAATCATTTCTTTTCCAAAAGGCTTCGCAAAAAGGTTATTTCTTCGTCTTTTATGGCGGGCATTTTCTCATAAGCCGATTTCAACTCTTCGAGCATCGTTTTACAGTTGTTGTTAATGGTTTCCACATATTCGTTGCTATCGCACGAAGCGCAGGTTATAAAGCCCGAAGAACTCCCGAAAGTACTTCCTTTATTCAAAAAGAAAAAAGAAAAGAATCACCTTTATGGGCTTTTGACTATCTTTGCCTCTTATTTATCCGTCGGACGGAAGAACTTATACCGTTATGATTCAATACCATTGCTTTTATGGAATATAATTTTAGGGACATCGAAAAAAAGTGGCAGGAGTTTTGGGCTAAGAATGAAACCTATAAAGTTGTCGAAAACAATAACAAACCGAAATATTATGTACTCGATATGTTTCCGTATCCATCGGGGGCGGGATTGCATGTCGGGCATCCGTTGGGGTACATTGCCTCGGATATTTATTCCCGTTACAAACGATTGAAAGGCTTTGATGTGTTGCATCCGATGGGATACGACGCATACGGGCTTCCCGCCGAACAATATGCGATTCAGACGGGGCAACATCCCGCCGTCACCACACAAAATAACATTGCCCGTTACCGTGAGCAGTTAGATCAGATCGGGTTCAGTTACGACCGGAGGCGGGAAATCCGAACCTGTGATCCCGGATATTACAAATGGACGCAATGGGCGTTTATTCAAATGTTTCATCATTTCTACGACAATAACCGGCAAAAAGCGGAACCGGTCGAAAAACTGATCAAACATTTCGAAATTTACGGAACCGGTAATTTAAATGCAGCTTGTGGAGAGGAACTTTCGTTTACGGCGAAAGAATGGAATGAAAAAAGCGAAAAAGAAAAACAACAGATTTTGCTGAATTACCGGATTGCTTATCTGGGAGATACCCCCGTGAATTGGTGTCCCAAGTTGGGTACGGTTTTGGCAAATGATGAAGTCAGCGAAGGATTGTCTATTCGCGGAGGATATCCGGTCGAGCAGAAAATCATGAAACAATGGTGTTTGCGCGTTTCGGCGTATGCTCAACGTTTATTGGACGGATTGGAACAGATCGACTGGACGGAGTCGTTAAAAGATACGCAGCGGCATTGGATCGGTCGGTCGGAAGGTGTGGAAATACAATTTAAACCGGTTAAAGCCGCACGACCGGCTGTTAAAACCTCTCAAGCGCACGATATTCTTTGGGATGCTTTTTTGATACATCAGATCGGGCATGACGCTAAAAGAAGAGCGCCGGTCGCTTTTTTTACGGCGGATTTCGTTTTTCCCCGGAAACGCCTGATCGTGGAGATTGTTTCGGAAGAGTCCGATACAACCGAGTACATGCAGTATATGAAAGAACGGACCGTCGTTTTGTCGAATCATGATTTCAGAGTGCTCCGGATTGAAGAAAACGAGATTTTTTCCGATTTGGATTTTGTGATCCGGAAAATAAAACAGCGATTGGATTCCATTCCTCCTTTCGAAAAAATGTCGGAATTGATGTCGGAAGATGTCCAATTCGATGAGACCGTCTCCACCCCAAGCAATGTCGACTCCGCCGGTCAAGAACCGGAAGATGACTTTTTTACGGTGTTCACCACACGCGCCGACACTATTTTCGGGGTGACGTTCATGGTATTGGCTCCTGAAAGCGAATTGACAGAAAAATTGACTACGCCGGAACAAAAAGAAGAAGTTAAATTATATTTGGACGCTACGAAGAAAAGAACGGAAAGAGAACGTATCGCCGATAAAAAGGTGACGGGGGTGTTTTCGGGATCGTATGCGGTGAATCCGTTCAACAACGAAAAAATTCCTGTTTGGATTTCCGACTATGTGTTAGCCGGTTACGGAACGGGTGCCATTATGGCAGTTCCTGCTCACGACAGCAGAGACTACGCATTTGCGAAGCATTTTAATTTACCGATCGTTCCATTGATCGAAGGATGCGATGTATCGGAAGAAAGCTTTGACGCCAAAGACGGGATCATGATTAATTCCGGTTTTTTGAACGGATTGACAGTGAAAGAGGCGATCCGTTCGGCAGTCAAAGAAGTCGAAGAACGCCGGCTCGGAAAGCGTAAGGTAAATTATCGTCTCCGCGATGCGATATTCAGTCGTCAACGCTATTGGGGCGAACCGTTTCCGATTTATTACAAAGACGGCATGCCCTATACGGTAGACGAAAAAGATTTGCCGATAAAATTGCCCGAAATTGATAAGTTCCTGCCTACCGAAACAGGCGAACCGCCGTTGGGACGAGCCAAAGATTGGACGTATAACGGTTATCCTTTGGAATTGAACACCATGCCCGGTTTTGCCGGTTCTTCCGCCTATTATTTGCGTTATATGGATCCGCATAACGAGAATGCGTTGGTAGGGAAGGAGGCAAATGAATATTGGAGGAATGTCGATTTATACATCGGCGGTACCGAACATGCGACGGGGCATTTGATTTACAGCCGTTTTTGGAATAAATTCTTGTTCGACTTGGGTGTTGTTTGTGAAGACGAACCATTCAAGAAATTGATCAATCAAGGGATGATTCAGGGACGTTCCAATTTCGTGTACCGGGTACAGGGAGACAACCTGTTCGTGTCGTATAACTTGAAATCTCAATACGATGTTACGCCTATTCACGTGGATGTAAACATCGTGGAGAATGATGTGCTCGACATCGAAAAATTCCGTGCTTGGAATCCCGAATACAAAAATGCCGAATTCATTCTCGAAAACGGAAAATATATCTGCGGTTACGCCATCGAAAAAATGTCGAAATCGATGTTTAACGTGGTCAATCCCGACGATGTGGTGAAAAAATACGGCGCCGACACGTTGCGGATGTACGAAATGTTTCTCGGCCCGCTGGAAATTTCCAAACCGTGGGACACCAACGGTATCGACGGCGTGCATCGTTTTTTGCGCAAATTATGGAACTTGTTTTATACGGAAAATCAATTGTCGGTATCCGATGAAGCTCCGACCAAAGAAGAATTGAAATCGTTGCATAAACTGATCAGGAAAGTGACTTCGGATATCGAGCATTTCTCGTTCAATACCTCCGTAAGCGCTTTTATGATTTGTGTAAACGAATTGACGGCGTTGAAGTGTAATAAAAAGGAAATACTGGGTAACCTGTTGATTTTGATTGCGCCGTTTGCTCCTCATATTGCCGAAGAACTTTGGCATTCGATCGGGAACAACAATACGATTTGTGATGAAAAATGGCCGGTTTGGGACGAGGAATATTTGAAAGAAAATTCATTCACCTATTCCATTTCGTTTAACGGAAAATCGCGATTCAACCTCGATTTTCCCGCGGAAGCCGCCAACGAAGAAATAGAGAAAGCGGTTCTGGAACACGAACAGTCTCAAAAATGGCTGGAAGGAAAAACACCCAAAAAAGTGATTATCGTTCCTAAAAAAATCGTCAACATCGTTGTTTAAGGCATGAGGAACAAATAAGTTGATAGTTTTAAAACATATTTCAAGGCATACTCCTCCGCCATGCCGGAGGAAGTACGTTTTGAAAAATAATCGGTTGGAAATATAATTAACTGAATACCGGATCAATAAAAACACGACTGAATTTTAATCGGTTCGTAGTGAAAAAAACTATTTATCCGGGCGTTCTTTCTCCAAATCCGTAAGCGAAACCGTTTCTATAAAATTCTTATCTTTCGAAACCACCGTAATTTCATACTTTTCCGTTTCAATTTTTTCGTTCATGTCGGGTATTTTCCCGAATTTGAAGTTCAACAATCCCGCCAACGTTTCATAATTCCCGTTTTTTTCAAAGGGATGAGGGAGCATTTCGTTAATATCGTCGAGAGGAGCCGAAGCCTTGACCAAATAAACATTTCCGGCTGTTTTTTCGACGACGGGAGTTTCATCGTCGTATTCATCCTGAATTTCACCCACCAATTCTTCCATGATATCCTCCATCGTGATAATACCCTTTGTTCCGCCGTATTCATCGACAACAACGGCGAGTTGCTGCCGGTTGATCTGCAAATCCTGCAACAAATGCCCGACACGTTTGTTTCCCGGAACAAAATAAGCCGGCCGGAGAATATCATCAATCCGAATCGGCATTTTTTTATGCTCCAAAGACAATATATCCTTTAAGTGAATGATTCCCACGATATTGTCTAAATTATCCTTATAACAAGGAATACGGGAATATCCCTCGTCGATCAGTTTTTCGATCACGGCATCATCAAAATGATCCACATCCACGGCAACAATTTGCATCCGCGGCACCATCAGTTGCCGGGCCGTATGATCGGAAAAACCGAATGCGTTTTTGATCAAATTATAATCCGTTTCTTCAATGGTTCCGCGGTCTTTTTCCTGTTCGACCAGATATTTCAGTTCTTCGCTGGAATGTTCCTCCGCATTGAGAGGGGAAGAAAACCCCATTAATTGAATGAAAAAATTGGCGATTCCGTTCAAAATCCAGATAAACGGTTTAAACAGCAAATGAAAAAAATACAAGGGATAACTGACGGCTAACGTTGTTTTTTGCGGACGTTGTATGGCCAGCGACTTGGGGGCCAATTCTCCGAATACGATATGCAAAACCGTGATAATGACAAAAGCAAGCGGCAAAGCGATATTTTTCGCCAACTTCGGATCCAACTCTATTCCGAAAAAATTCATTATTCCCAGAATGATGCGAGACACCATCGGTTCACCGATCCAACCGAGTCCCAAACTCGCCAGCGTAATACCGAGTTGTGTAGCCGCCAGATAAGCATCCAAATGAGAAACAATTTTTTTGGAAAGAGTTGCGGCATTATTCCCTTCCCTCGATTTCAATTCCAACTGAGAGGTACGCACTTTTACAATGGCAAATTCCGCCGCCACAAAAAAGCCGTTAAACAGAACCAAAATGATGGTAAAAAGAATATTTAAAATCATAAGTATGTCGTAAAAGCGTTTATATTTTAAACGCAAAGTCACAAAGACATGAAGACGTGAAGTTTAAATTCTTTGTCATTTTGTGTCTTTGCATCTTTGCGTTTAAAATAGTAGGTATTAAATTCTGCCGGGTACTTATCCGCTATTTCTTTGCGATCATCAATTTCTTTGTGATTTTTCCGGCATCCGTCAGGAAAGTAATCAAGTAAACGCCCGGGTAAAACCCGGAAAGATCGATGACAAATTCATTTTCCGGTACGGGGCCTCCCGTTTTCAATGTTTTGCCCGAAACATCGGATAGCACCCAGCTCGCGGAAATTCCGGGTTTAACATTCACGGTCACAAAATCTTGCGCAGGATTTGGCAACACATTCAAAATCAAATCATTGTCTACAACATCAATTCCGGTGGTCAACGCAAGTTGAGATTTACACAAAATCCACTTGTCGGGATCGAATACGACATTTGAGATTTGAAATCCGGGATCGAACGTAAAACTTTGTTCCGGCAGGTCATTATAAAAAACAAATTCGCTGCTTTCATTTTCCGTTCCGAAAAATTTAAAAGGAAGCGGCATTTTAAAACAGGAGACGGAAGCATGAGACGGAGTTTGCCGAATCGTTACGGAAGCATTGTCGAGACTCGTCTGATTCACGGATATATCATAAACCGGATATCCTTCTTTGTAAATCCATGTATCAAAAAATTCGGATAAATCTTTTCCCGAAACAGCTTCAAAGTGATTCCGCAAATCAGCGGTAAAAGCAAAATTAAATTGCAACGTCGGATCGTGTGCATAATTCCACAGGGCATCGAAAAATTGTTCATCACCCAAGACAAACCGCAACATGTGCAACACGAGAGCCCCTTTACTGTAAGTATATCGATTGGGAAAAATCACGCTGTTGCTTGAAATATCATATCGGTATACCGAACCGTCGGGAACGGAAGTGACATCATTGATCCGGGAAATTTTCCAATTTTCCCAATCGGCGGGATATGTTTTTTCCTGAAACAATGCCGTCGCATACGTTGCAAACCCTTCATTCAGCCAGATGTCATGCCACGAGCCGCATGTGATCATATCTCCGAACCATTGATGCGCCAATTCGTGCGCCATCAATTCATATCCGAAATTGACCATAAAAGACATGGTTTGATTTTCCATTCCCCCGCCCCATCCAAATTCGGCGTGTCCGTATTTTTCATCGGAAAACGGATATCGTCCGAATTTCTCTTCAAAAAATTGCAAAATCGGAATAATCGCCGGAGTTTCCGTTTTCCTCGTTTCGAGACGTTCCGGATAAACGTAATTCAATATTTCCAGCTTGTCGGCATCACTCCGGTTATACCAATCGCTGTAAACGGCATAATTAGTAACCGCAATGGCAATCAGGTAAGCGGCGACGGGATAACGCATTTTCCAGTGGTGAATATTCCGGTCAGCGGTTGTCGGCGTCACCGAAACAAGCACACCGTTTGACGCAACGCGATTCCCGTCGGGAGCCGTGACAAAAATATCAATCGAATCGACCTTATCGGTCAAATCATTTTTACACGGAAACCAATCTTCGGCTCCGTAAGGCTCGGAAAGCGTCCAAACAATCGGAACGCCGTTGTGCTGACTCCGTACATAAGAACCGAATCCCGTGGGATCAGGGACTCCATGATAAGAAATCGACAAAGAATCTGATCTCTCCGTGGAAACAGCTTCGGGCAGGTCAATCCGGATCACATTATCGGAACGGGAATAAGAAAGAGAAGCATTGTTCCGCTCAACCGCATCGATCGTCATGCCGGGAGATAAATTGAACGAGACTTCCCGCACGTCATTTTGCACACCCGTGAAATAATACGTGATTTTACCGGATAATTCAGCGACATTCGGATCAACAGTCCATTCGCACCGCTGATATTTCAAGTCGAAATTTCCCGCTTCTTGAGAAAAAGCGGGGAAAAAGACCATCCATAAAAGCAGACCACTCGTAAAAGATTTCATTTTTTGTTTATTTCAGAAGTTCAAACCGGCAGATAAACCACCGCCAATATTTTCGCTTTTCGATTATTCCCCGCACGCATCTGATGTTCGACAACCGAATCGTAATAGATGCAATCGCCTTCCTCCAGATGATACAGATTATTTCCGTAAGTAATATCCACGGAACCGTCCAGTACATAAATAAATTCTTCGCCTTCATGAGTGGACAATACAAAATCCACGTCAGCCGAGCGGTCGACATCGATGATAAAAGGCTCCATGTGCCGCCCGCCCTTGGATTCCGAGAGCGCATAATAGTGCATGTGTTTTTTAGGACGATTGGAATAGTTTGTGTTATTTTCCCCGACGCCACGATCATTTTTCCGTGAAATGACAGGCCCGCCCCCTTCGATTTCTTTCAAGAAATCTTCCAATTTCATGTCCAAAGCCGCCGCAATTTTGGAACTTGTCCATAAAGAGGGAAGCCTCGTAGTTTTTTCGATGCATTTCAACTTATCGAGAGCCAAACCCGAACGTTCGGCCAATTCTTCCAAACTGATATTTTTCGACTCTCTCATTTGCCTGATCTTTTCCATCATGTTTTTTTCATCATTCATAGTGTGTTGTTTATAACGTGAACATCAAACAAGGCAAAAATACATAAATCCTTCATTCCATTATACGTATTTCGAATAAAAAATAAAAACTATTTTAGGAGGGTTTTATTGAAATTTACTTTTGCACAATCAGAGTAATACCCGATATTCCGTTCAGTTTCTGAATACCAATCCTTCGCCGAAATAATCCACGATGATCGACCGGGATTTATCCACCTTTTCGCTGATGATTTCTTTGGATAATTCATTTAACACATATTTTTGTATCACCCGTTTGACCGGTCTTGCCCCGAACTCCGGATTATATCCTTCTTCGGAGATGAAATTCAACGCATCGTCTGTAAATTCGAGTTGCAAGCCGCTGCCTTCGAGAATTTTCTTCACGCCGTCAAGTTGAATTTGAACGATTTGTTTAATTTCTTTTTCATCCAATGGGGTAAACATGATGATTTCATCGATCCGATTCAAAAATTCGGGACGGATGGTTTGTTTCAACAAATCAAGCACCTGATTTTTGGTTTTTTCAATCACTTCTTCCCGGTTCGACGGATTGATTTTTTCGAAGCTTTCCCGAATGAGAGCCGATCCCATGTTGGAAGTCATGATGATAATCGTGTTTTTAAAATTCACCACACGCCCTTTGTTATCCGTCAATCGTCCGTCATCCAAAACCTGAAGCAAAATATTGAACACGTCCGGATGCGCCTTTTCAATTTCGTCGAACAACACAACGGAATACGGTTTACGGCGGATAGCTTCCGTCAATTGTCCGCCTTCTTCATATCCCACATATCCGGGAGGCGAGCCGATTAACCGGCTGACGCTGAATTTTTCCTGATACTCGCTCATATCAATCCGCGTCATCATATTATCGTCATCAAACAATACTTCCGCCAAAGCCTTGGCCAATTCGGTTTTACCGACACCGGTGGTTCCCAGAAAAATAAACGAACCGATCGGACGTTTCGGATCCTGCAAGCCGCTGCGACTTCTTCTGACGGCATTGGCAACCGCTTCAATCGCTTCATCTTGCCCCACGACCCGTTTATGCAATTCGGCCTCCAAATTCAACAACTTGTCTTTTTCGGTCTGAAGCATTTTATTGACGGGAATGCCGGTCCAGCGGGAAACAATATCGGCAATATCTTCCGTATCCACTTCTTCTTTAATCAAAGCCTTTCCCGATGATTGCAATTCCTGCAATTCCAGTTCGTATTTTTTATTTTCTTCTTCTTTCGATTTGATTTTACCGTATCGGATTTCGGCCACCAACCCGTAATTTCCTTCGCGTTCGGCCCGGTCGGCTTCAAACCGGAGATTTTCCAATTCAATTTTATTTTGTTGGATTTTATTCACAATCTCCTTTTCCGCCTGCCATTTGGCATGATATGAGGTTTCTTCTTCCTTCAGATCCGCAATCTGTTTGTTCAACAACGTCAATTTCGACTGATCATTTTCGCGTTTGATGGCTTCGCGTTCAATTTCCAATTGTTTGATCCGACGGCTGATATCGTCCAATTCCTGCGGAACCGAATCAATTTCCAGCCGGAGTTTGGCAGCCGCCTCATCGATCAGATCAATCGCTTTGTCAGGCAAAAAACGATCGGTGATATACCGGTGCGACAATTGCACGGCGGCAATGATGGCATCATCTTTAATCCTCACTTTATGATGATTTTCATACCGTTCCTTCAATCCCCGAAGAATGGAAATCGCGCTCATTTCGTCCGGTTCGTCCACCATGACGATCTGGAAACGACGTTCCAACGCCTTGTCCTTTTCAAAATACTTTTGATATTCATCCAATGTCGTAGCGCCGATGGAACGAAGTTCTCCCCGCGCCAGGGCAGGTTTCAGAATATTGGCGGCATCCATGGCTCCTTCCCCTTTTCCGGCGCCGACCAACGTATGAATTTCATCAATGAAAAGAATAATTTCCCCTTCCGCGCTGATCACCTCATTGACAACAGATTTCAACCGTTCTTCAAATTCCCCCTTATATTTGGCGCCGGCAATCAAAGCTCCCATGTCCAATGAATAAATTTGTTTGGACTTCAAATTTTCGGGCACATCTCCGCGAACGATCCGGTGCGCCAAACCTTCCGCAATGGCCGTTTTACCGACACCGGGTTCACCGATCAGAATCGGATTATTTTTGGTTCTCCGACTGAGGATTTGCAGTACGCGCCGGATTTCGTCGTCTCTCCCGATTACCGGATCCAATTTTCCCGACCGGGCGCGTTCATTCAAATTAACGGCATATTTAGCCAATGCATTATAGGTTTCTTCCGCCGAAGCCGAATTTACTTTCGATCCTTTACGAAGTTCATCAATGGCTGTCCTCAGCTCTTTCTCGGTCATTCCCGCATCTTTGAGCATAACGGAAATATCGCTCTTCTCGGTGAGCAAAGCCAACAAAATATGTTCCAGTGAAACAAATGAATCGCCCATTTTCGAAGAATAATCGATCGCTTTTTGCAAAACGGCATTTGATTCGCGACTCAAATAAGGCTCGCCTCCCGAAACTTTGGGATAACCACTTATTAATTTATCAAGTACCAAAGATATATTTTGAGTATTAACGCCTAATTTTTGGAACAGGAAATTGACCACATCCTCCCCTTCTCCCATCACTCCTTTCAGGAGATGAGCCGGTTCAATGGCTTGTTGTCCGTTGTTTCCGGTAAGATTTATCGCTTTTTGAACAGCTTCTTGTGACTTAACCGTAAAGTTATTAAAATTCATGCAGGACTCCTTTCTTTTCTTTTTTAAATAAATTATTTAAAAATATACAACAATTTGTTTGCCAAACTTAAAATCCTGCAATTTTGTCAGCTTTTTCAATTTTGTAACGCTCCCGATCCAAACCAATGAACCATACGAAAAAAAGTGTACTTTTGTGATGCAAGATTGAATAAAATGGAATTAAAAACAGATTTATACTTGGGTGATTGTCGGGAAGAATTAAAGAAAATTCCCGGCAGCTCGGTTGACTTGATTGTAACTTCACCGCCATACGCAGACCAACGACAATCAACATACGGCGGCGTAAAAGTTGATGAGTATGTCGAGTGGTTTTTACCTGTTTCCAAAGAACTTCTCCGGGTTCTGAAACCCACAGGAACATTTATTTTAAATATTAAAGAAAAAGTTGTTGGCGGGGAACGGAGTACATACGTCATGGAACTTATTCTCGAAATGAGAAAACAAGGTTGGCTTTGGACAGAAGAATTTATCTGGCACAAAAAAAACTGTTTTCCCGGTAAATGGTCAAATCGCTTTCGCGATGCATGGGAAAGACTTTTACAGTTCAATAAAGAAAAAAAATTCAACATGTACCAAGACGCTGTAAAAGTCCCCATTGGAGATTGGGCAAAAGACCGGTTGAAAAATTTAAGTAAAACGGATAAAATCCGGGATAATGCAAAAAACGGCAGCGGATTCGGGAAAAACGTTTCCAATTGGGTTGGAAAAGAAACCGTGTATCCGACAAACGTAATTCATTTAGCCACAGAATGTAACAATAAAAACCACAGTGCTGCTTTTCCGAGAGAATTACCTGAATGGTTTATCAAGTTGTTCACACGGGAAAATGATACTGTATTGGATCCGTTTATGGGTTCAGGAACAACGATAGAAGTCGCTAATCGAATGAGAAGAAATTCAATAGGAATAGAAATTGTTTCCGGATATTACGAAGAAGTTAAACAACAATTTTCCCCGACAGAATATTACTTAATGGAACCCATAGCAGAATATGAAACAGCTGACCACAAAAGACGTTGCGCAGTACGTTGAAGCCCATATCGGCATATTTCATGAAAAACGGATAAGGAGTTTGGATAATTTGAAATTGGACAAAGTTTTAAAACGCAAAAATCCTTATTTGTTCAAAGCAAAGCATACAATAACTTCGGAGCAGATTATCAGAGGTATTGTTGATGCTCATATTTCTTCTAATGAAGAAACAATTTTTGGCGACTGGTTGGAAGGATTAGCCATTTTCATCAATGAAAAAGTATATAACGGGCGAAAATCAGGGATTCCGAACATTGACCTTGAATTTGACAAAGACAAAGTAAGATACATCATTACAATAAAGTCGGGCCCGAATTGGGGAAACAGCAGTCAAATCGCCAAAATGATTTCCGACTTTAGAATCGCAAAAAAGACACTGAGAACAAGTAACTCTCAACTCAATATAACAGCTGTAAATGGTTGCTGTTACGGAATTGATAATAATCCCGACAAAGGGGATTATTTCAAATATTGCGGACAAGAATTTTGGTCATTCATTTCAGGGAACGAGAATTTTTATATTGACATCATTGAACCATTAGGACACAAAGCGAGGGAACAAAACGAAGAGTTTCAAAAATCATACTCGCAAATGATTAACAAATTCACGAAAGAATTTGCCAATCTTTATTGTAATGACAACGGAGAGATCGATTGGGAAAAATTGGTGCAATTCAACTCCGGAATGACAAAAAGCTGTGGGAACACGAGCATTTTTTAGATAAAGAGATTAGCGATAAGGTAAGTTTTATCGGTTTTATTATTCTTGAATTTTAAAATAGGGATGCAGGAAGCTTATTTTTATTTAAAAAATATGGAGATTTGGACTTTTTAATGAAGCATTGGCAGACATTACACATCGATAATCCGTTTTGGATAATAAGTACGTGATTTGTATGATATATGTTATAAAAACGGAGGAGAACGATAATGCAAGTTATCACGGCAGTTATACTTACGAATACAATTCATGAAGACTGAAAAATTCATTACAGTTTTAACATTTACTTTTGCATACGAAGTCGCGATAATCCGCGGAAGGTTGGAGTCGGAAGGCATCACTTGTTTTGTGCAGGATGAATTGACAGTTCAAGTTCTCCCTTTTTATTCCAACGCCATCGGCGGAGTAAAACTTCAGGTCAAGGACAGTGATTTGAGTCAAGCCATTGAAATCCTGAAAGAAACAGGATATATTAAAGAAGAAGATTTACAGCCATCCAAAGAATCACCCCGTTTGAATAAACATGCTGATAATCAGCAAACCGCAATGAAAGGAATAAAAACAATCTGCCCGATTTGCGGTTCAGAAGAAGTTGTCAAATCCAAAAAGGCAGGATGGTTCTTTCTGCTCACCTCACTCTTGTTTACATTTCCTACACCATTTTTTCAAAAAACATATTATTGTTTTAATTGCAAGCAGGAATTTAGACGAAAAAGGCAATGAACAATAAACATTCAGCGTATTCCATGCATCATTTTCATTAATTTTTTACTCAAAAAGAATAAAATTATGGAAGCGATCCCGCTGTAAATAACAAAAATAATGAAGAAATCGTATAAGGTCGTAATTTGATATCCGAAAATTGATTTTGGAACACTTACCGTTTCCGCAGCCTTTTCTCCTGCACCCGCAGGCAGCAATCCGCTCAACATGCCCGCCAATTTATTTGCGCTTGCGTTTGCCATGAACCATGTTCCCATAAGAAGAGATGAAAAACGCAACGGTGAAAGTTTTGCCACCATTGATTGTCCGATCGGCGAAAGACACAATTCACCGACAGTATGAATAAAATATAAACCGATTAACCACAGCATACTGATTTTTGTTGAGGTGTTCACTCCCTTTACTCCGAAAGCAATGAGAATATAACCCAGGCAGACAAAGAGCAACCCAAATGCCATTTTAGTTGAACCTGACGGCTGCTTGTTGCCCAATTTACCCCAAAACCCGATCATCACGGGAGCAAAAGTTACAATTACAAACGGATTGACAGACTGAAACCAACTTGCAGGAACTTCCTCAATTCTTAAAGTTGAAATTATTCCGGAAATTGTCAATCCTAAAATTATTGCAATTCCGACTGTGGAAATAATCAGATGCATATTTTTTTTCCACAGAAAAAACCATTCCAAAAACTTTGAAAGAAAATAAACCAAAGCGGAAAGTACTGCAACAATGATCCATTTGTTAATAGCGAAAGGCACATTTCTGTTTACGTTTTGGTCGGCAAAAATCGTAAGCGATGCACCTGCCTGCTCAAATGCGCTCCAAAAGAAAATCACGAAAAACGAAAGTACAAAAATCACAATTATCCGGTCGCGTTCAATTTTTGTCAAAGATTTATCCAACATAAAAAATATGAAAACTCCGACAAAAACAAGGACCACCAGCCAAAAAATAAGATCAAATTTTTCAAGCTGAATTGGCAAACCTGCACTGAATATATTGAAAATAAATTTTAGCACATCAACAAAATTAAATAAAAAGAAAATCAACGCAATACAGCCGATTACCAAACCGAGAACCTTTAAATCCGATTTTTTTACAGGCATGCCTACGTTGCGTCCGTCAAAACTTTTGATGTGTTTGTTTTTCAGCAGTTCAAAAGAAATAATACCGATAATCATGCCGATACATGCAGCGAGAAAACCCCATTTAAAGTCGGCGGGATTGCCGGTATCTCCAAGCAACCCGCAAACGAGCGGTGAGAAAAATGCGCCGAGATTTACACCCATATAAAAAATCGTGAAAGCAGAATCCACGCGGCGGTCTTCTTTGGTATACAGCCGTCCGACCATCGTAGCAATGTTCGGTTTGAAAAATCCGTTTCCCACGATTAATGCCGTCAATCCAATCCACATTAGCGTAATTGCCAATTCTGTCTGCTGATAGAAACTTGCGCTGACAAACATTATGAATTGTCCGATTGCCATTAAAATTCCGCCGAGAAGAATGCTTTTACGGTTACCCCAGTATCTGTCCGACAAATACCCGCCCAACAGCGGAGTGAGGTAAACCAATCCTGTATAGTCTCCGTAAATTTTTGAGGCTTCCTCATTTGTCATCAGCAAAGCTTTGACGAGAAACAGCATAAAAATTGCCCGCATTCCGTAGTAGGAAAATCGTTCCCACATTTCCGTGAAAAACATCAGATAAAGTCCGCGAGGGTGTTCTTTTTGCGTATGTGCATCAGTCATATATAAATGAATAAATATGTTGAAAAAAATAGTTTATATTTTAAACGCTAAGGCACAAAGACGGAAAGACGCGCAGTTTAAATTCTTTGTGACTTGTCCTGAAAACGGCAGCCGGTAACAGATGCAGCCGATAAAGGGAATACAGCTGCTTTCTTCCGTTTTTTGAAGAAAGCGGGAAATAAGAACGTCATCCGCTAATGATGCTGTTCTATTTTCATCTGAAAACGTATCGCTTTGATTTTTGCAAAAGTACCATATTTTATCGTTAAAATCATTCGGGTCAATTATTATTTTGAATTCCCGTTTCTTTTTGCAGGATACGGGTGATTTCCTGTTGTTCTGCTTCATGGGCGTACAAAAAATCTTCCCGGTTCGGCAAACAATAAACTTAAATTCCTAACTTTGCATAGGACAAACAGATTGTTCATGCCCGGCAAAAATTGCCGGTATGATCAATTTTCAACTGAAAAGATGCATACCAAAGAACAAAAAATGCAGGCCTTCGGGCGATT
Source organism: Candidatus Azobacteroides sp. (assembly GCA_009787405.1). GTDB lineage: Bacteria > Bacteroidota > Bacteroidia > Bacteroidales > WRGA01 > WRGA01. The sequence goes on along the minus strand of WRGA01000124.1, from coordinate 8,410 downwards.
GCTCGATATATTGGACGAATTGCGCGAAAAATGTCCGTGGGATCGGAAACAGACTAATGAAAGCCTGCGCGCAAACACCATCGAAGAAGTTTACGAACTCAGCGAAGCCATTATCAAAAACGATGACGACAATTTGAAAAAAGAATTGGGAGACGTTTTGCTGCACATTGTTTTTTATGCCAAAATAGGGGAAGAAAAAAAACGGTTCGACATGAAAGACATTTGTGATGCGCTTTGTGAAAAACTGATTTTCCGACATCCCCATGTGTTCGGAGAAATTTCGGTGGACAATTCGGAGCAGGTCGAACAAAATTGGGAACAGATCAAACTGAAGGAAAAAAACGGAAATAAATCGGTGTTGGACGGCGTTCCGGCTTCTCTTCCTTCCCTGATCAAAGCCTACAGAATGCAGGATAAGGCCCGTAATGTCGGATTCGATTGGACGGAACGCAGTCAGGTTTGGGATAAAGTGCGGGAAGAATATTCCGAACTTCAACAGGAAATCGATCACATGAATATCCAAGAGATGGAAAACGAATTCGGCGATCTTTTTTTCAGTCTGATCAATGCCGCCCGCCTTTACGACATCAATCCCGAAAATGCGCTGGAACGCACCAATCAAAAATTTATCCGCCGTTTCAATTATTTGGAAGAAAACACCCTGAAAAAAGGCCGTTCTCTCAAAGACATGACATTGGAAGAAATGGACGAAATCTGGAATGAAGGAAAAGCAAAAGGACTTTGAATTTAAAAAATTAAGATTTAGAATGAACATAAAATATCTTGTCAGAAAAAATATTCAGGAAATGCAGCCTTATTCGTCCGCACGGGACGAATTCAAAGGGGAAGCGTCGGTGTATCTGGATGCCAATGAGAATCCGTACAATGCACCTTACAACCGCTATCCCGATCCGCTTCAATGGAAAGTGAAAGAAAAAATCTCCGAAATCAAAGGGGTAACGCCTGAATGCATCTTTTTAGGAGTGGGCAGTGACGAACCGATCGATTTGATGATCCGGGTGTTTTGTGAACCTCATGTCGACAATATCGTCTTGCCTGACCCCACTTACGGGATGTACCATGTCGCCGCCGAGGTGAATGCCGTTGAATACCGGTGTGTCGAACCGGATGAAAATTTTGACATTCAGGCCGATAAAATTTTGAAGGCATGCGACGATCACACCAAACTGATTTTTCTTTGTTCGCCCAACAATCCGACCGGAAACAGCCTCAATCGAGACGAAGTGATCAAGGTCATTGAAAATTTTCCGGGAATTGTGGTTCTGGATGAAGCATACATCGATTTTTCGTCTCAAGAATCATTGACGAAGAAATTATCGGATTATCCGAATCCGGTTATTTTACAAACATTTTCCAAAGCTTGGGGAATGGCGGCCGTTCGTTTGGGAATGGCCTTTGCGGCAAAGGAAATCATAGCCGTCCTGAATAAAATCAAATATCCGTACAACATCAATATGCTGACGCAAGAATATGTGTTGAAAGCGTTAGACAAGCATCAAGATGTAAAAAAACGGGTGAAGGAATTATTGGCGGAACGGGAAAAACTGGCTGCCGATTTATCTCTTTTAAAATGCGTGACAAAAGTGTATCCTTCTGATGCGAACTTTATTTTGGTGAAAACCGTCGATGCCGATAATATCTACCGGTATTTGCTGAATCGGGGAATTGTCGTGCGAAACAGAAACAATGCCGCCTTATGTTCGGACTGTTTGCGGATCACGGTCGGAACAGCCGCCGAAAATAAAATACTGATCGAAGCGTTGAAAAATTATCCGGGATAAAATATCATCACTTTCGATCGATAAATAAATAACGAGAATGTCAATGTTTAATGTTCAAAATATACGGAAAGACTTTCCGATTTTAAAAACCGAAATATACGGAAAGCCGTTGATTTATCTGGATAATGCGGCTACTTCGCAAAAACCGTCGTGTGTTATCGAGCAAATTACGCACGCTTACACGACCCTGAATGCGAATATTCACCGGGGTGTGCATTATTTGAGCCAACAAGCGACACAAGCGCATGAAGATGCGCGGAAAACGGTTCAACGGTTTATCAATGCCCGACATTTGCGTGAAATTATTTTTACGAGGGGAACGACGGAAGCCATTAATCTGGTGGCGTTTTCGTTCGGGGAGGCATTTTGCAGGCCCGGTGATGAAATTGTCATTTCCGAACAGGAACATCATTCCAACATGGTACCTTGGCAAATGCTTGCGCAAAGGAAAGGATTGACCTTAAAATTCATTCCGATCAATGAAAAGGGCGAGTTAAAATTAGAGGCGTTTGAAAAGTTATTGTCGGAAAAAACCCGGCTGGTTTCGGTGACTCATGTGTCCAATGTATTGGGAACAATCAATCCGGTCAAAGAAATCATCGCAAAAGCACATGCCGAAAATATACCCGTTCTGATTGACGGGGCGCAATCGATTCCTCATCTGCATATTGATGTGCAGGATTTGGATGCCGATTTTTTTGTTTTTTCGTCGCATAAGGTTTACGGCCCCACCGGCATCGGAGTGTTATACGGAAAAGAAAAATACCTTCGGGAACTTCCTCCGTATCAAGGCGGAGGTGAAATGATTTCAAGCGTTTCGTTCGAAAAAACGGTTTATAATGATATTCCGTTTAAATTCGAAGCGGGAACGCCCGATTATATCGGTTCCACCGGATTGGCCGCGGCGTTGGATTACCTGACGGCACTCGGCTTGGAAAACATAGAAGCATACGAGAATGAATTGTTGCATTATGCGACTCAAGAATTTCTAAAAATAGACCGCATGCGGATTTTCGGAACGGCAGACCGGAAAAGCAGCGTCATTTCGTTCCTGCTCGACGGCATTCATCATTACGATACGGGAATGTTGCTCGATAAACTCGGAATCGCCGTGCGCACCGGGCACCATTGCGCCGAACCGCTGATCCATATTTTGGGCGTGGAAGGAACCGTTCGCGCTTCTTTCGCCTTTTACAACACCAAAGAAGAAATAGACAGCTTGGTTGCCGGTCTTAAACGGGTGGTTTCCATGTTTTGAAATAACTGAATAACCGGATGATCTGATTTTTTCTTGATAATTCAGATATTTAATCTTCATTCCTTCATGAAAATTGCGGTACTGTTAATTAATCTCGGTTCGCCCGAAAATGCTTCCCCAAGAAAGGTAGCCGGGTTCTTATATCGCATGCTGAACGATGTGCGGGTGATTGATTTGCCGTTTATCATCCGGAAATTGTTGGTGAATTTGGTGATTATTCCGTTTCGGGTTCGTGCGTCGTCGAAAAAATATGCGGAATATTTTAACGGAAAACCGTCCCCTTTGTTAACCTGTTCGCTTTCCGTCGAGAAAAAACTGAATGAGATTTTGCCCTCAAATTACCGGGCATTTTCGGCTATGCGTTACGGAAATCCTTCTTTGAAAACCGCATTGCAACAGATAATCGGAGACAAATACGAACGCATTCTCGTTTTTCCGCAATATCCTCAATATGCCGAAGCGGTGACATTAAGTTCCATCGAAAAAGCGGAAGATATAGCCGGGCGGCTTGATAAAAAAGTTGAATTGCAGATCATCCGGAATTTTCATGATCATCCTTTATTTATTGAATGTTTATCAAACAAAATCCGGAAATATAATCCGGCGGACTATGACCGGGTGATATTTTCCTATCATTCTCTTCCGTTGAGGCAGATTAACAAAGTTCATGCCCGGGCTGGTCAATCCGGATGCAATTGTTCCGAAAAAACACCCGAAAATTCGGGCTTTTGTTACAAAGCGGCCTGTTACGAAACTTCCGGATTGATTGCCCGGGATTTGAAGCTGAAAAAAGACGACTATTTGACCTCTTTTCAATCGCAAATGGGAAAAAATTGGCTGCAACCGGCAACCGGAGATGTTTTGATTTCCGAAGCGGAAAAAGGAAATAAACGCATCCTGATTGTTTCTCCGTCTTTTGTTGCCGACTGTCTGGAAACGACAATGGAATTAGGTGTCGAATACAACGACCTGTTCCGAAAACACGGCGGAAAATGCCTGCAACCGGTCGAATGCCTGAATGATGACGAAGAATGGGTGCAGGCATTGGCGGAAATGATTACGACGCATCCTTTTATTCAGGCATGATAAATAAATAAAATGATTATCGGATGTTGCACCTGCCTATCCCCCAAATGGGGTGTAAAAATGTAATATTCGTTTTTTTTGAAAATTACGTTCCGGAAACATTGTTTTCTGTCCCATTAGGGACAACATATTGGTAAAAAGGAGAATTCCTCCGTCAACCAAAGTCCCGTCAGGAACGTAATGTGAAGAAGAAAACATTTTGCCCCGACGGGCCAAAAAAGGACGAATATTTTTAGAAACATTGACACATTTTTTACATCTCCCTGCAGGGAGAGTCGGACATAACATCCGATAATCATGATAAATAAATAACTTATCATTGTTTTTCATTACCGGCCGACAAAAATTTGCGGGTAAAAAGGGTACGAAAAAGAGGGCGTAACATTTTTACTCGGCCGGCAGTGGTTTTTTTTATACTTTTGTACAAATTTTTGAAAGATAAGCATGTCGTAAAAACCGGTTTATATTTTAAACACGAAGAGGCAAAGACACAAAGAATTTAAACTTTGCGTCTTTGCGCCTTAGCGTTTAAAATAGTGGATATTAAATTCTGCCGTGTACTTATAATGCACAAAGCACAATGTATCTTTCTTTATAAATTCCATCATAATCGATTAAAATAATGGCAAAAGAAATTAAAGAGCTTACACCCAGAGCAGAGAATTTTTCCCGATGGTATCAGGATTTGGTTGTTAAAGCTGATCTGGCCGAAAATTCCGCCGTGCGGGGATGCATGGTGATTAAACCTTACGGATATGCAATTTGGGAAAAAATGCAGCAGGAATTAGACCGTATGTTTAAAGAAACCGGGCATGTGAATGCTTATTTCCCGTTGTTTATTCCCAAATCCTTTTTGAGCAAAGAAGCCGATCACGTAGAAGGTTTTGCCAAAGAATGTGCGGTCGTGACGCATTATCGTCTTAAAAACAGTCCCGACGGAAAAGGGGTGATCGTGGATCCTGATGCGAAATTGGAGGAAGAACTGATTGTTCGTCCGACTTCCGAAACCATTATTTGGAATACGTATAAAAATTGGATACAATCGTATCGCGATTTGCCGATTCTTTGCAATCAATGGGCCAATGTGGTTCGTTGGGAGATGCGCACGCGATTGTTTCTCCGTACAGCCGAATTTTTGTGGCAGGAAGGTCATACTGCTCATGCCACACGCGAAGAAGCCGAAGCCGAAGCGCATCAAATGCTTGAAGTATATGCTGCGTTTGCCGAAAATTTCATGGCTGTTCCGGTACTGAAAGGGGTGAAATCGGCAAGCGAACGTTTTGCCGGTGCTGTGGAAACGTTTGCCATTGAGGCGCTGATGCAAGACGGAAAAGCGTTGCAGGCGGGTACTTCTCATTTCTTGGGACAAAATTTTGCCAAAGCGTTTGATGTGATGTTTACCGCGAAAAACGGAACGCAGGATTATGTTTGGGCGACATCCTGGGGGGTTTCCACTCGTTTGATGGGGGCGTTGGTCATGACTCATTCCGATGACAACGGATTGGTACTTCCGCCCAAGCTGGCTCCTTATCAGGTGGTGATCGTTCCCATTTATAAAAATGAAGAGCAATTGTCGCGGATAAATGAAAAAGTTGCCGGAATCACGGCTAAACTTAGAAGTTCGGGTATTTCCGTGAAATATGATCATTCGGATAATAAAAAACCGGGCTGGAAATTTGCCGAGTATGAATTGAAAGGTGTTCCCGTGCGCTTGGCGATGGGCGGACGCGACCTGGAAAACAATACGGTCGAAGTTGCCCGCAGGGATACATTGACTAAAGAGACTGTTTCCTGCGATAATATCGAACAATATGTCGGTCAATTGTTGGACGACATTCAAAAAAACATCTTCAAAAAGGCATTTGATTATCGTGCCGCCAATACGGTAAAGGTGGATTCGTATGATGAATTTAAAGTGCAAATAGAAAAAGGCGGATTTATTCTTGCCCATTGGGACGGAACTCCCGAAACGGAAGAGCTTGTCAAAGAGGAAACGAAAGCCACCATTCGGTGTATTCCGTTGGAAGGAGATCAAACGCCGGGTAAGTGTATGGTGACCGGAAAGCCTTCCGCCCGGAGGGTTGTATTTGCAAGGGCTTATTGATAACTTGATTGACCGATATGATAAGTACTCGAAATATAACCAAAAGCTTCGGAAATTTGCAGGTGCTGAAAGGGATCGATATCGAAATCGCCGCGGGGGAAATTGTGGCGATTGCCGGCCCCAGCGGTGCGGGTAAGACCACTTTGCTTCAAATTATCGGAACATTGGATGAACCGGATGCCGGAGAGGTGATGATAAATAATATCCGGGTGCAAAAACTGAAAGAAAAAAACTTGTCTTTTTTCCGGAACCAAAATATCGGGTTTATTTTTCAATTTCATCAACTGCTGCCTGAATTTACGGCGTTGGAGAATGTAATGATTCCCGGACTGATTGCCGGAAATAAAACCTCCGATGTCGAAAAAAGGGCCGGTGGGCTATTGTCTTATTTGAATCTGAAGGATCGTATGGAACATAAACCTGCCGAATTGTCGGGCGGTGAAAAACAGCGTGTTGCGGTGGCCCGGGCGCTGATCAACAATCCGTGCGTCATTCTTGCGGATGAACCTTCGGGCAGTCTCGACTCTAAAAATAAAGAGGAACTGCATAATTTATTTTTCGAATTACGGGAAAAATTCGGACAGACATTTGTGATCGTAACACATGATGAAGCATTGGCCGGACGATCGGACAGAATCATTAAAATGAAAGACGGACGAATCGTGACCGGGGAAGCATGAATTCCGGAAAAGGGAAATATCATTTAATCGCTTTATCTGTCGCCGTTATTTGGGGAACCACGTTTATTTCTACAAAGGTATTGCTTGCCGACGGACTCGATCCGAAGGATATTTTGTTTTACCGCTTTTTATCGGCCTATATCGGAATTTGGTTTTTCGGGTCGCGGAAACTGTTCGCAAAAAGCGTCAAAGACGAATTGTTGCTTGTTGTTTGCGGGCTGTGCGGCGGTTCTCTCTACTTTCTTGCCGAAAATACCGCACTTAAAATCACCTTGGCTTCCAATGTTGCGCTGATTGTTTGTACAGCCCCTGTTTTGACGGCAATTCTTTCTCATTTCATCTTGAAGAACGAACGTTTGACCAAAAACCGGATGCTCGGCTCTTTTATTGCATTGGCCGGTGTCGCATTGGTCGTTTTTAACGGAAGTTTTATCTTGAAAATCAATCCGCTCGGCGATCTGCTTACTTTTTCCGCTGCTCTGGTATGGGGAATTTACACCATGGTGTTGAAACATCTGGATAACAGATATTCCACGTTTTTCATTACCCGGAAAGTTTTTTTCTATGGATTATTGACGATACTGCCGGTGTTTTTAGTTACCCCGTTGACCGTTGACCCTCAAATTCTTTTCAAGCCCGAAGTCCTCGGGAATTTACTGTATTTGGGTTTTGCCGCTTCCTTGGCTTGTTATGTTTTGTGGAATTTGTGTCTGAAGTATTTGGGAGCCGTCAAAACAACGAACTATGTGTATACGATTCCTGTGATCACATTTATCGCTTCGGCGTTGATTTTGGGCGAACGGATTACTTTTATCGCCTTTGTCGGAGCAGTACTGATTATTTCGGGCGTATATCTGGCGGATAGAAAAGGCAGGGTTTGACAGAATAATTCCCATTCAGGAGTTCCGTTTATCGGACAACATGTCCGTCACGGCGGGATAAGCCCCTTATTCCCTGAAAACTGCTTTGGCAGCCGGTGCAAACCCAATCAACCTCCCCTCATTCCCTCAAAAAAATCTGTGAAATCCGTGAAATCTGTGCGAACCTCAATATGCGAACCCCAATATCGGATTATTCAATTATTTCCCGGACAAGACACGACTCATTTTCCCCGTTTTTTAAAATTAACTAAAAATATCCTTACATTTAATAACAGACTTCATAAAAAACAACAACCCGAACTCGTTTTTCCCGCATCTTTTCCATTGATTTTTTATACCCTGATATTCCCGCAAGCACGATTATCACGTGTTTTTATTAACTCCACGAGAGTCGCGTGAACCGAAAAACAGCTTTCTTTCGCGCAAATAAGCCGCTCTCAGGCATATTAACATAAATTGATTTTTTTTTTTTTTTGTTACATTTTATTAACTTATCTTCGTGCCCGGATATCAACGCTCCGATTTTGAAGAGAAAAGGTATCCGCACTCACATATTATTCATTCATTTTGATGCCCTGCGCCGGATATTTTATTTTGCA
>WRGA01000123.1 GCA_009787405.1 Candidatus Azobacteroides sp. | reverse complement strand
GTCCCTGACGGGACGGAAAACAACATTTTTTAGAACGGATTTTTCAAAAAAACGAATATTACTTTTTTACATCCCACTTGGGGATGGATAGGTACAACATCCGATAATCATTTAATCTATTTCTTTTAGCCATTAATAATCTCAGAGAATAAATCGTCATTTTCCACTCTTTGAATAACACGTTGTCTTTCTTCTAAAACGAACCGGGGAATGCCTTATTTGACCATTGTAACTTTCTACGGTATAAGTTTCCGCTTTGGTTTGCAGTAATTTTTCTGCAGAAATCATTTCATTATGTGATTTCCGACAGTCTGTTGCCACAATGCCTTCAGCTTGACATTCTATTCTGCTCCACAACTTTAAACCTGTTTTTGTTTCTGTCCCCAACAACGAAATCAATGTATTCGCAGGCTTCTCTATCAACACCAATCCAAATCCACCGGTAGTTTTTTTATGCCCGACATAACTGTGCATTTCATCTGATTCAACAACTACTTTTGCAGGACGAGGATTGCGTATTTTTGCCAAATAGGACAATGCCTTGCTTTTTCAGAGCATTTCAACAAGTGCATTTAACTCCGTTGAGCGTTGTTTCAAAAAGGTTTTTACCCTAATCTCGCCGAAAACAACAAAAACATCACTGATGCGAAACACAAATTACCGTGTCGCTTTTTTACATACCAAAACTTAACTTTTCGATCAGGTTAAAGATCGGGCTGATCAGTCCCACCACCAAAATACCCGTTACACAAATCAGCAACGACAAACGATTATATCCGTCGGTTTTGAACGCTTCGATCGGCGCATCGCTTTTATTGATGAACATGGCCTTTATAATCAATAAATAATAATAAAGGGAGATGATTGTGTTCAGCAATGCCAAGAGTACCGTGATGTAATACCCTTGTTCGGCAGCGGCATAAAAAATGAAGAATTTACTGAAAAAACCGACGAAGAAAGGAATACCGCCTAAAGAGAACAACGACAGCATCATCACCAAGCTTAATTTGGGATTAGTTTGATACAGCCCGTTGTAATCGGATATTTCCACTTTTCCCGTTTTGCTTTCGATGCTCGAAATAACGCCGAATGCGGCAAAATTGGAAAAAAGATACGCCGCAATATAAAAAACCACCGTGGCCATTCCCAATCCTGTTCCTGCCAAAATACCCAAAACAATGTAACCGGCTTGAGATATGGACGAAAAAGCCAAAAATCGTTTCAGGTTGTTTTGTCTGACCGCAAACAAGTTCCCGACCGTAATAGTAATGATAATGATCCATTTGAAGATTTCTTTCCATTCCACGGCAAAGTGAGAGAAAACCTTAAACATCAGGATGGTTAAAACAAAAGCCGCAGAACCCTTCGACACCACCGACAAATAAGCGGTGACAGGAGTGGGCGCTCCTTGATAAACATCGGCGGTCCATAAATGAAACGGCACCAACGATAATTTGAAGAACATACCGGCAAGGAAAAATACCATTCCCAATAACATCATCGCGTTTCCGCTTGTCAACATCGGGGCGATATCCGAAAAATACAAAGCGCCGGTTGCACCGTACAACATGGAAATTCCGTACAGCATGATTCCGGAAGAGAAGGCGGCGGTCAGAATATATTTGGCTCCGGCTTCGGCCGAATGATGTTTGTATTTATCGAAAGCAACAAGGGTAGCCATCGGAATCGATGCGGTTTCCAATCCGATGTAGAACATCAGGAAGTGACCCGCGGAAATCATCAAATACATCCCGAAAAGCGTAGATAAAGTGATGATGAAAAATTCGCCGCGCCTGATAAGGGTATCGGACGACTTCAACCAAACGCTTGATTGCAAGAACGTCAGCAGTACACCGATATTCAGGATATTTTTGACCAGAATGTGTATGCTGTCCGTCACATACATTCCGGCAAATGCGGAACCTGTGGGGATGGTCGGGCAAAATCCGTACAACGTGTGTATTGCAAATAAAATACATGCAACCGGTTGAAAATATCTTTTTGCATTATCCGATGCGAACAGATCATACATAAATAAAACCACAAATATCGCAATCAACGATATTTCTTGTCGCATCAATAAAAAATTACTCAAATCCATCTTTTATTCTTTAATCATTACAAAAACAGTACTCCGCGTTTAAATGCCAAAAAACTTTCTCTGATCATGTCGCTCAACCAAAGCGGTGCGATACCTATTCCGGCGATACAGACAATGAGTGTGACCAATGCGATTTTTTCATACCAGGTTGCATCGGAAAGCATGGAATGTTCTTTGTTTTGGATTCCGCCGTACAAAATTTTACCGATAACGCGCAAAATATAAACAGCCGTTACCACGATTGAAGCACAAGCCGTAATGGTGATTGCGCGACGAAACATGCTGGCGCCTTTTTGGAAGGCCCCGAAGAAAATAGACATTTCCGAAACGAATCCGCTCAATCCGGGCAATCCCAAAGAGGCCAAACCCGCAAGCACGTAACAAACCGAAAGGAACGGCATCACTTTCATCAATCCGCCCATTTCGCGAATGTCGCGGGTATGTGTACGTCCGTAAATCATTCCGATGAGCGCAAAGAAAAGAGCCGTCATCAATCCGTGCGACAACATTTGTAACACGGCGCCGGTCATGGCGGTTTGCGTCAAAAACAAAATGGCGAACAAAACCAATCCGCAATGGCTTACGGAAGAATAAGCATTGATGTATTTCAAATCTTTTTGCACGACCGCACCGAATGCTCCGTACAAAACACTGATCGTTGTCAGGATAGCAAAGATCCAGCCCAATCCGTGAGCCGCTTCAGGCATTAAATAAATGGCGACGCGGAAACAGCCGTATCCCCCCAGCTTCATCAAAACACCGGCGTGCAGCATCGATACGGCTGTGGGAGCCGAAGCATGACCGTCGGGAGACCAAGTGTGAAACGGGAAAAGAGCACCCAATACACCGAATCCGAGGAATGTGACAGGAAATAACCACATTTGGGCATTCACCGGAATATAATGTTTGGAAATTTCCAGAATATTCATCGTTAATTGTCCGCCGTCAGGCGCCGAATGGAAATAAATTCCCAAAATGCCGACCAATAGAAATGCCGATCCGCCCATTAACATCAAGGTCAGTTTCATGGCCGAATATTCTTTCCGTCCCGTACCCCAAATGCCGATCAACAAGTACATCGGAATAAGAGCGATTTCATAGAACATAAACATGGTGAATAAATCCACCGAAATGAAAAAGCCGAAAACCCCTGTCGACAACAACAGAAACCACAGAAAAAATTCTTTGGTGAGCGGCTGCATGTTCCAAGAAGCGAAAACACCCGTAAAAACAATGATGGACGAAAGTAGAAGCATCGCGACCGAAATTCCGTCGACACCCACCGCATATTGAATGTTTAAAGGAGCAAACCAAACGGCATTTGCGGTAAAAAGCATTTCAGCCGCATTACCGGCATTCCGCTCGGAGATGAACAGGCATAACAAGGCAATCGCACCTGCCAACAAGATGGAAGCGCCGACAACCATTACCGCACGTATTTGTTTGATATTCCGGCAGGGAAGCAACACCAACATGGTCAATACCGGAATCAGTACGAATAATGACAGAAAATTCATAATATTGGAATGATTTTACGATTTACAGCATTCGACTTGAAAATGCTAATGTTTTGTTTATCAAGTTATTCTGTAAATATTTTTAGTCTTTTTATGGAACCAATCTGTTTTTTTAAATGTCGGGCAAAGATAAGCATTTACCGGATAAACAAAACGACTTTTCAATATTATTCCCAAATTTTTTATAAACAGTTGAATATGAGTATTTTATTTTATAAATTTACGAGATTGTACCAAATTTGAATTTTTTAATGTTTAATTTTAACTCTTAATTTTATTTGTCATTCCTTTCGGTGTTTTTACGGTGAATATGCCGGCTTGTTTGCCGGTAGGGTTGTTTTCGGTATATTTCCTTCAACGAAGCAACATGAGTCATACCACCGTTTCGATGGGGTTGATTCTGAATCTCTGCCTTTATACCGGCAAAGCAATCGTATAAATAAAAAAGGTAAAAACCGGAGAACCCCAAAGTTCTTTACTGTTTTCCTTTTCTCTTTCCCGCGTAATCATACAACCTTTTGTACCATTCGGCAAACAGCCATCCGGAAAATGTTCCGATCAAGGCACCGACCATCAGATCGCTCGGATAGTGTACTCCGAGATATAACCGGCTGTATGAAACCAGAACCGCATATAAAAAGGCCGTAAGGATAAAAGCTGTACCCGCATCTTTTCGCAATACGGAAACAAACATGGCAACGGCAAAGGAACAGGCTGCATGTGCTGAATAAAATCCGTATTTTCCGCCTCGATAACCATTGACTGTCATAACATATTGCCCGATGACAGGATCGTATGTAGGGCGGAATCTTTCGATTCCGTGTTTAAACGCATTGCACAATTGATCATTCACTAAAATAAGAAGAGCGCAAACAAGAATCATCATCCAAAAATTTTTCGGATATTTCCGGTAAATCATCCACAGGAAAAAAATATATAACGGAATCCAGATGAAGCGGTTACTGGCCAGCCACATGATTTGATCGGTAATCGGACTCCGCTGTTTGTTCAGAAACAAAAACGGACCCGCTTCATAATCCCGGATAAATTCTAACGATAAAAACATAAGTAAAGTTAATCAAAAGTCAATTAGGATTACTACAATTAGCCGAATAATCAGGCAATATATTCATTCGCGTGTAAGTATTTAGTCATCTGCCACCGACGCAAAGATATGAATTTTGCGACAGCGGAACTATTTGCATGGAATAAATTATCGGGTATTGGGTTATCTGTAATTATTTCGTATCTTTGTGAAAGAACTTTAATGCATTAAGGATAATGGCAACCATAACATTAGAATACGATATTCGCAATAAACAGGCAAAACAGATGATTGAAATCATACAGTCGCTTGGTTTGGCAACCCGTAAAAAATCCGGGTTGGAAGAAGCATTGGAAGATGTTGCAAAAGGCAGAGTAACCACTATTCACACTCCAAAAAACAAAAAATAAAATGAAGCAAAATAAAATATGGATGCTTCTAAACGATTAACTGTAAAAGAGTTTTTCAAAACAATTAAGAACTTGGTTGAAACGATTTATCAAATCCAAATAACCAATTTTGATTTTACTTGATACAGGGTCACATTCCGATATATTTTAGTACAGACTATCATTTCAAGTATTTTTCAATAACATCGATAATCGCTTTTACCGGTAATTTCACCAGACAGGCGTAATCGTTCCGGTAACAAGGGATATTCCCGTAAATGGAGCACGGACGGCAATATAAATCGCTTTGAACAATATTTTCGGGCAATTGGTTCCATCCGTAAAATCCGGCATACGGATGTGTGGCGCCCCATACGGAAATAACCGGCGTACCGACCAGTGAAGCCAAGTGCATATTGGCCGAATCCATCGATACCATCACATCCAAATGGCTCATTAATGTGAGTTCCTGTTCAAATCCCGTAATTTTTCCGATGATCGAGAAGGAGCGGGGGTATTTGATTTCCCATTCGGATAATATTTTTTGTTCTTCATTTCCGCCTCCGAAGAAAAACAATCGGCAATTTTCGCGGAAAGCCAAATACGATACGATTTCTTCCGTTTTTTCGAGCGGGTATATTTTCCCTTGGTGTTTGGCAAACGGCGCTATGCCGATCCATGTCATGTTTTTTTCTCCCGTAACCGGTTTTATATTTTCGAAATCTCCTTTATTGCCTTTGCCGAATACCGAAACAAAATTAATATCTGCCGGAAACCCCAATCGGGAAAATACTTCCGAATAACGAATAAAAGTACTTTTTAACGGATGAATTTGTTTGTTATGTTTACGTGTAATTGATTTTTTTTCTTGTCGCCCTTTATCAATGTGGATGGTTTTGGTGCCGGTCAGAAAGAATAATCCGCGCAGCATTTTTGATCTTAAAACGTCATGAAGGTCGGCAACGGCATCAATTTTTCGTTTTCTCAGCCGGAGAAAGAGTTTCCAAATCCCGACAATGCCCTTGTATTCATTTTCCGGATCGGCGACTTCAAAAACGACATTTCCGGGCATTTTTGAAAAAAGCGGACGCAGAAACGGACGGGAAAGAACCGTAAAATTAACTTGCGGATATTTTCTTGCAACAGAGTCGATCACGGGAACTGTCATTGCAACATCGCCGATGGCCGACAAACGAATAATCAAAATGTTCATTTTTCGCTTTTACCATATAATACAGGGTTTAATTCCGGATCGTTATACATTTTCATCTGCTTGTATACTTTCATGTATTTGCGTCCATGTTGAATATCGTCGAGCAATTGGTCAATGGCAGAAGACAGGTCTTCCCGTTGTTCCAGCAAAACCGACAATTTTTGACGACAAGATTCGATGTGAGCGGGAGAAGCATCTTTTCTGTCCACCTCTTGTTGCATGTGATAAATCTTCAACGCCAAAATAGACAAACGGTCGACGGCCCATGCCGGGCTTTCCGTATTAATCGTTGCATCCGGGAGTACCGGAACATCTTTGTAAATATCCCGGTAATAACTGTCGATTAATTCAACCAAGTTCGTCCGGTCCTGATTCGATTGATCGATTCTGCGTTTGATTTTTAAAGCTTCGACCGGATCAATCCCGGGATTCCGGATGATATCTTCCAGATGCCATTGGACGGTATCGATCCAATTTTTGAGAAACAAGTAATAAGCGATTGATTTTTCGGGATACGGATTTTGAATGGAATCATCGACATCATCCATGGTATGATAATATTCGATGCATTCCGTGAAAATTTGATTGGCTGATTGACTGAATTGCATTTTAAATATGGTTTAAACTGCAAAATTTATTTGCGAAGCGGGATTTCCCGTACGGGTTTATTTTTTATCGGAATGATATCCGTAATGATATTTATAACCGTATTTGTATTTGGCATATCCGTATTTCTTCTTCTTTAAATCGGTGTCATTCAATACAACATACATATTGTTCAACCTGTTGTCTTCATATAGATTGTTGATAAATTCCAATGTTTGTTTTGGAGTGACATTTTCACGAGTCACATAAATAAATACATCCGCTATGCGGTTTAACAGGAAGGTATCGGAAACAAGTCCCACCGGAGCCGTATCCACAATGATGATGTCGTATTCTTGGCGAAGATGTCCCATCAGGACGTCCAGCTTTTCGGATGCCAGCAATTCGTTGGGATTGGGCGGAATCGAACCGGCTTGTAACAAAAACAAGTTTTCATGAAAGGTGGTGCCCGTGATTAATGCGCTGTAATCTTCTTCTACGCCCGATAAATACGACGTAATACCCGGTGTTTTTTTCAATCCCAAATTTTGGGCCAGTTTAGGATTCCGGATATCTAATCCGAGTAATATGACTTTCTTATTATCCATCAAGGCATAACTCATTGCCAAATTGATGCTGATAAAGGTTTTCCCTTCTCCGGCCAACGTGGAAGTGATCATAATCACCTTCTTTTCAGACTTTCCGATGATAAAATTCAAACTGTTTCTCAGCGCCCTGAAGAGTTCTACGATTGAAGAATTGACATTCTTTTTCACTATAACAGTGGTATCGTCATTGACATTTTTGGAAATTTCGCCGATAAACGGAGCTTTGAGCAATTTGGTCAGGTCTTCTCTGCTTTCGAGATTGGTGCGGAAGAAATCTCTGAGAATGATCAGGATAATCGGAATCAAGATTCCGGCCACAAGAGAATACATCATAGTGGTACTCGTATTCGGAGCCGTTTGCATGGCGAAAGCGGGAGCTGTGACGATTTTTGCTTTGGGAGAAATGGCGGCTTGTGCCAATGCCGTTTCTTCCCGTTTTTTCAACAGGTAAATGTACAAATCTTCTTTTACCTTTTGCTGACGGGTAATTTCGCTGTATTGACGATCCAATGCCGGCACGGTTTGAACACGTGCATTGTTGATGACATTTTGACGTTCCAGATTTTGTTTGGAAATCATCGCCGTATGTTTCACATTTGAAATGGCCGTGATAATCCCCTGACGCATGGATTCGATCTGCTCATTCATTTGAATCAATGCCGGATTCGATTCCGAAGTTGCTTTGACCAATCGTTCCCTGTTGAGCAATACTTCATTGTAGCGTCCGATAAGACCGGTTATGCTGACATCGGCCAACGATAAGTTGGGGATAAGTTTATTTTTGTTGTCAGGATTAAGAACAAATGTTTCGACGAAAGAAATCAAGTTTAATTGAGTTTCCAGTTGCAATCGGTCTTGTTCATTCTGACCCGAACGTTGAAAATACAAGTTTGCCGCACTATTAATATCCGTAATCTGGTGAGATTGACGAAAACTTTCCGCTTGTTGTTCCACGTCGTCTAATTCAGCCGAAATTTCCTTGATACGTTCGAGGATGAACCCTGAGGTATTCCTTGCCACGGTGTTTTTATCGTCGGTTGTTTCATCATTGTAAACATCAATCAGTTTTACGATAAAATCGATACATTTTTGAGGATGTTCCCCTCCCCCTGAAATATTAAGCAGCGTCGAATTTTCATCTGTTTCTGTAATGGATAAAGATCCCGCGTACATCCAAGACAAAGCTTTGGGGTTGTTAATCGAAACCAAAATATTTCTTTCCGGCATTTCCGCGCCTTTCCTCATGTCGATGTAAAATACGCCATAAGGAGTTTCCAATTGGATGGGCATATCATTAATCTTGACGGAATAAATTTTCCCGCTTTTATTGATTTCGATTTCGAAATGATCGTCCGCAGGAACAAATTCGAGAAAAGCGGCATAAATAGAATCGGGAGAAACATTCTCCAAACGAACGTAAATGGGTGATTCCGATTTATACAATTCTCTTTCCCGCATCCCGAATTTTCCCTGTATTCTATAGGTGGTGTAAAGTTCGAGAGCTGTCACAACCTTCGCACATAAGTCGGGCGATGTCAGGGTTGCGATTTCATTTGCCATATTACTTCGCCCCATACCGGCCAAATCCAAAAGAAATTCGTCCGACCCGTTTCGAGAATCTTTGATCATCACCAATTCCTGTGCTTTGAACATCGGAATGGAGCGATAAATTTTAAATGCTCCGTAGGCGAGACATAATATAATTGATATGACGAACCATTTCCAATGCCCCAAAAAACGAAATAATACCTCTTTTAAGTCTATTTCATGTTCTTTTCCTTTGGTTGTATCTTTCAGATTCTGTATATTCTCTGCCATGTATTAATTGTTCTTTTTATTTATTAATAAAACTTAACGCATAGAAAATCAGTGTTATCCCCATGGTAATGATACTGTAGATCCAAGATGCAGAAGTACTGACGCCCACCTGACTGCTGGGTTCGACATAGAGCATATCATTTTGTTGCAAATAAAATAATGACGGGTACAGAACCAAGTCTTTGTCTTGCAGATTGATCCGGTAAAAACTTTTTTCGCCGTTTCCGTCTTCTCTCATTAATAAAACATTATTTCGTTTTCCGTAAATGGTTAAATCGCCGGCATAAGCCAATGCATCAAAAATCGAACATTTTTCTTTATCCACTGTATATGAACCCGGCGCTCTGACTTCTCCCAGAATGGTTATTTTATAATTGATAAAACGAACTTTAACCAGCGGATCCTCTTTTAAATATTTCGGATAAATCAGATTTTTAACCAGTTCCTGAATTTCATAACGGGTCATGCCTTCCACACGAACACGTCCCACAACCGGGAATTCGATATATCCGTCGCTTTCGACGATGTATTCCGAACCGCCGGTGTTGAAAGGAGCGGATGCTTCGGGAATAACGGTGCTTACAACGATCGAGAGAATATCTTTGGGCATGACTTTCGCTTCATATACCGTTGCAGCCGCACTTAATTGTTGTTGAGACAATGTTTCGACCTCTTTCATGTAAGGAATTTTCCCCGGAGATATACAACTGCCTAACAGTAACACGAATGACATTAATGTAACGAAGTGTCGTAGTTTCATAATTAATCTGAATGTTTTATATTTTGTAATTACGCATGAAACGAGCATGAACTTTATGTGTAAATATCAGGTTGAATAGTAGCCGGTTCTGTATTTTTATCATTATGTGACCCGGGAAAAGCCGGCTCACACCAAGCTGCAAAGAAACTGTTTTTTTTTATATAAAACAACAACCGGTATGATAAATCGCTGAAATTTATCACTATTATCCGATTAAAATTCAGTTGTATTTTTATTTATTTGATATTCAGATTATTACGTTATAGCCGGTCATTTTTCAAAACGGATTTTTCTCTGATATACCGCGAATATTGTACAGTCCATAGGCGTGTTTTTACAGTCTTTAAAAATTTTACACTTTTTTTACGTCGCAAATTTTAGTCGGTCAATACTGTGATTTATGTATGATTAAAACAGACTGTATGCCGTAACCAATCCGGCCGTTACGATGGCGACCATGCTCATTAATTTGATGAGGATGTTCAAAGACGGTCCGGATGTGTCTTTAAACGGATCGCCGACTGTATCGCCGACTACCGTTGCCTTATGATTTTCCGAGCCTTTTCCGCCGAGATGGCCTTCTTCAATGTATTTCTTGGCATTGTCCCAGGCGCCGCCCGAATTTGCCATAAAGATCGCCAATACAAACCCGGTGGCCAACCCGCCGATCAGCAACCCCAAGACGCCGGCCACGCCGAAAATTAATCCTGTTGCCAACGGGGCGACGATTGCCAGAATCGACGGCAGTAACATTTCCCGTTGGGCGCCTTTGGTGGAAATTTCCACACAGCGGGCGTAATCGGGTTTTGCTTTTCCGTCCAAAATGCCTTTGATTTCCCGGAATTGACGGCGGACTTCATTCACCATGCTTTGTGCGGCTCTTCCGACCGCATTCATGGTTAATCCGCAAAACAGAAACGACATCATGGAACCGATAAACATGCCGACCAATACCATCGGATTCATTAAGTTCACATGATAGTAATCCATAAAATGGATGATCGAGGCTTTTGCAACTGCAATGGTTTCGCCGTTTGACAAAGTGATGAATTCTTGGTTCAAATGTTGCAGAGAGATTTTGACTTCCTCCACATACGATGCCAACAACGCCAAAGCAGTCAGAGCCGCCGAACCGATGGCAAATCCTTTTCCGGTGGCGGCGGTTGTGTTTCCTAAAGCATCCAATGCGTCGGTACGTTTCCGGACTTTCGGCGGCAATCCGCTCATTTCGGCGTTTCCGCCTGCATTATCGGCAATCGGGCCGTATGCATCCGTCGCCAATGTAATGCCCAATGTCGAAAGCATTCCGACGGCGGCAATTCCCACACCATATAATCCCAAACTGATGTTTTGTGCGGTCAGCATGTTGTGAATGTCGAATTGAATGGCGCATAAAAAAGCCATGATGATCGCAACCGTAATGGTTAAAACCGGAATAGCCGTCGAGATCATTCCCAACCCGATTCCGGAAATAATTACTGTTGCCGCGCCGGTTTGCGAACTTTCCGACACTCTTCGCGTAGGTTTATATGAATGAGAAGTATAATATTCGGTCGATTGTCCGATAATCACACCCGCCAACAATCCGCTGATTACCGAAAATGAAATTCCCAACCAATTTTGAATATCCAGCACATATAAGATCACAAAGGTGAAAACGGCAATCAGAACGGAACTGACATTTACGCCGCGCCCCAAAGCTCCGAGCAGTTGTTTCATTTCCGCACCTTCTTTGGTACGCACCAGAAAAATTCCGAAAACAGACAATAAGATACCTACCGCGGCGATGAGCATGGGAGCAAACACCGCTTTCAATTGCATGCCGGGAATGGTGAAAAATGCTGAGGCTCCCAATGCAGCCGTGGCCAGAATGGAGCCGCAATAACTTTCGTATAAATCGGCGCCCATACCGGCAACGTCGCCTACATTATCGCCTACATTATCGGCGATGGTGGCGGGATTGCGGGGGTCGTCTTCGGGAATGCCCGCTTCCACTTTTCCCACCAAATCGGCGCCTACGTCGGCAGCTTTGGTAAAAATCCCGCCTCCCACACGCGCAAATAACGCCTGAGTGGAAGCACCCATACCGAAAGTCAGCATAGTGGTGGTGATAACGACTAATTTTTGGGCATCCGTCGCTCCGGTCACAAATTTATTGAGAATGAGATACCAGATGGAAATATCCAACAATCCGAGTCCGACCACGACCAGTCCCATAACGGCTCCCGAACGGAAAGCGATTTTTAAACCGCTGTTTAATGATTTGCTTGCGGCTTGAGCCGTTCGCGCTGAAGCATAAGTGGCAGTACGCATTCCGATGAATCCTGCCAGTCCCGAAAAAAAACCACCCGTAAGAAAAGCAAAAGGAACCCAATAATTCTGAATATTCAATCCGTAAGCTAAAAAGGCGAAAAAAGCGGCCAATACAATAAAAACAATGCCCACTATCTTGTATTGTTGTTTAAGATAGGCCATTGCACCGTTCCTGACATGTTCGGCGATGTCTTTCATGACATCGGTACCTTCATCTGCCTTTATCATCTGCTTGAAAAATATCCAAGCAAAACTCAATCCCACTACCGATGCAAACGGTATAAACCAAAATAAATTTTGTGTCGTCATTACTGTTAGATATGTTAAAAAAGTTAAGAGTTGAGAGTTAAGAGTTGAGAGTTGATCATGATGTTTTTTCGCTTATGAATTAACCCGGATTCTTTCGAAAAAACAAGATTGCGTAAAATTATGAATTTTTGTCGAAAGTGGAAAATCGAAAATCATACAGATGAATTAAGGATGTTTTTCAATTTTTATATAGCTTTGCACTTATATAACTTTGCACCCGGTCTTCCGAAGGATATTTTTTGGAAATTACGCCGTATGTTGCATCCTTCGGATGATGTTGCCGCAAAAATAATATTCCGGAATAAGGTTTGAATTGCAATTCTTAAGCTATTGTTGATGAAAATCTGATAGGAGAAATGGTACATTTTTAGACCTTTATCAATTAAGGATCAGGAATTTATGCTGTATTGGAGCAATTAATTCCGACTGCATTTACTATTTACAACTTTTAATCCTTAATTTATATTTTTTAACTCTTAATTCTTAACTCTTAACTCTTAAAGTGTTTCCATTCATTCAAATTAATCGGGCTGTTCCCTGTATTGCCGGATTGCAGTTTAAAGAACCGGTTTCATGGACGATCAATCAAGGTGAACACTGGGCGGTGATCGGTCCCAACGGAGCGGGAAAAACGATTCTTTCGGATATATTGTGTCGGAAGGTTGCTTTGAAGCAGGGAGAAGTCCGGTATTATTTTCCGGAAAATAAATCGGAAAAGCATTCGTCTCCCGTTCAAAGCATTGCGTTTCGGGATATTTACGGATTGGCCGATTACAAAAATATGTATTATCAACAACGTTTTAACGCGACGGAGAATGAAGACGTTCCTTTGGTCGATGACTTATTGGACTTGAATGATCCGGCTTTTTTGGACGAGATGTTGAATACGTTTGATTTAAAGCATTTGTCGGGAAAGCGGATCATCTTTTTATCCGGCGGGGAACTTCGTAAATTTTTAATTGTACGAGTCTTACAGAAGCGTCCGAGTGTGTTGATTTTGGATAATCCGTTTATCGGGTTGGATGCCTCGTCACGGGAACTTTTAAAGCAAGCATTGGAACGGATGGCCGGATTGTCGGGATTGCAAGTCATCCTTCTGTTGTCGTCGCCGGACGATATTCCCGAAATGATCACCCGGGTATTGCCTGTTTTCGATAAAGAACTTTGCCGTCCTTATGCCAAAGATGATTTTTTGCAGCATGAAAATTTACAAAAACAATTGTTCCCGACGAATCAAAATACGACGCCGGAATTGCCTTTGTCGAGAACATACGGGAAACTGTTTTCCGGAAATGTCTTTGAAATGAGAAATATACATATCCGATATGGTGGAAAAAATATTTTGAACGGGATTGATTGGACGGTCGGGAAAGGAGAAAAATGGGCGTTGCTCGGCCCGAACGGGTCAGGAAAATCGACGTTGTTGAGTTTGATTTATGCGGATAATCCGCAAGCCTATTCCAACGACATCGTTCTTTTCGGACGCAAACGCGGTACCGGCGAGAGCATTTGGGACATCAAACGGCGCATCGGTTATGTATCGCCCGAAATGCATCTTTTCTATTTGAAAGATGTTCCCGCGATCGAAGTGGTCGGCTCGGGATTTTTCGATACCGTCGGGTTGTACCGGAAATGTAATGCCGGACAAATTTCCGTTTGTGAAGAATGGATTCGTGCATTCGGCATCGAAAAGTTGAAAGATGTTTCTTTTTTGAAACTTTCGTCGGGAGAACAACGCCTGACTTTATTGGCCCGGGCTTTCGTCAAAGATCCTTCGCTGCTTATTTTGGATGAACCGCTTCACGGGTTGGACCAAAGCAATAAGATTCGTGTACGGCAAATCATCGAAACATTCTGCAATCGTCCGGACAAAACATTGATTTATGTCACCCATTACCGGGAAGAAATCCCGTCTTGTGTCGACCGGTCTTTTGAATTGCCGGCGGCACATTAAAATAAATGTGAATAAGATCCCCAAGCGATGGAAATATTGCAACCCGATTTTTTTAGAAGAGATGTTTTGGAGGTGGCTCCCGATTTATTGGGGAAATACTTGGTGCGCAAATTCAAAGACGGCCGTGTCGAACGTTTCCGGATCACTGAAGTAGAGGCATACAAAGGAGAGGAAGATAAAGCCTGCCATGCCGCCAAAGGAAGAACCAAACGGACGGAAGTGCTGTATCACGAAGGCGGGAAACTGTATGTTTATTTAATTTACGGAATGTATCAATTGTTGAACATCGTAACGGGAAATGAAAACGAACCGCAAGCTGTTTTGATCAGAGGAGCCGAAAATATTCCCGGACCCGGAAGGCTCGGACGAAAATTGCAATTGGATGCCACTTTTTACGGAGAAATCATTCCTTCCGAAAGAATATGGTTGGAAACGGGGATCGAAACGCCTCCCGCCTACATCGCCACTCCCCGCATCGGAATCCATTACGCCGAAGAATGGAAGGACAAACCTTGGCGATTTATAGTCGTTGACAATTAAAGAAGAACGTGTTTTGTTTTTTACGTTCAGCTTTTGACTACAACAAGTTGCCGGCAAGTTCAGACAATTCGCTGCGTTCGCCTTTGACCAGATTGACGTGCGCAAACAAATTTTGACCCTTCATTTTGTCGATCATGTAGGCCAATCCGTTGGATTGAGCGTCGAGATAAGGCGAATCGATTTGTTGAATATCTCCCGTAAAAACCATTTTGGTGCCTTCGCCGGCGCGGGTGATGATTGTTTTCACTTCATGCGGCGTGAGGTTTTGCGTTTCGTCGATGATGCAAAAAGTTTCCGAAAGACTTCGTCCGCGAATAAACGCCAATGCTTCGATCACCAATTTGTTGCTTGTCTGCATTTCATCGATTTGTTTGATTTCCGGACTTCCAGGGCGGAATTGGTGCTTGATTACCATCAGATTATCGAACAACGGTTGCATGTAAGGCGTCACCTTTTGTTTTTCGTCTCCAGGCAAAAAACCGATATCTTTATTTGCCAGCGCAATAATAGGGCGTGCCAGCAGAATTTGTTTATAAGCGTTGCTTTGTTTCAAAGCCGAAGCCAACGCCAGCAAGGTTTTTCCGGTACCGGCTTTCCCGGTGAGTCCGACCAATTTGATGTCCGGATCATTCAACACTTCGAAAGCGAAACTTTGTTCCGCATTGCGCGGTTCGATCCCGTAATTCCGTTCTTTGTTGATGCGGGTGATCATGCCCGTAAACGGATTGTACCGGGCTAAAACGGAAGCATTTCCGCTTTTCAGGATAAAACAATCGTTGGGACGTATAATTTGTTTAAAATCAATCCTTTCGAAGGGAATGCCGTTTTTATTGTTGTAAATATCTTCGATGATTTGCGGGTCGATATTTTCGAAGGTTTCGTGTTCTTTTTTGAACAAATCGATGTCGACCACTTTATCCGTGATGTAATCTTCGGTGAGAATGCCCAACGATCGGGCTTTCATCCGTAAATTAACGTCTTTGGTGACCAGTATGGTTTTTACGTCCGGATATTTTTGAGCGACGTCCAGCGTCATCGACAAGATCCAATGGTCGGGAGTGCGTTCGGTAAATATATTCGTTATTTTCTCATTATATTTTCCGTTTGTGATGATAAACAAATGACCCTTTCCGGCCCCTAAAGAAGCGCCGTCGGTGAACAGACTGTTGTCGGTGATGTCGTCTAATTCTCTGACGAACTCACGGGCATTGTAATTAATCTGCTCATTTCCTTTTTTGAATTTATCCAATTCTTCCAATACCACGATCGGAATGAAAATATCGTTTTCCTGAAAGTTTTCGATACACTTATAATCGTGTAAAATGACATTGGTATCCAAGATGAAATTTTTCTTGGTATTTACCGGTACTTTATTCGCCATAAATTTTTTTTATTTTCAACAGATCGGACTATTTATTGAAAAAGAATCGGACAATGTCATTTCCGTTGGCAAAAAGAATCAACGCCAACAATAAAAACATTCCGACATATTGTGCATAGATCAAGAATTTTTCACTGGGTTTGCGGCCGGTGATCACTTCATACAAAAGGAACATCACATGACCGCCGTCTAATGCGGGAATCGGAAAAATATTCACCACGGCAAGCATGATGGATAAAAAAGCCGTCATATCCCAAAAACGCAGCCAATCCCATTGAGGCGGGAAAATGCTGCCGATGGTGCCGAATCCGCCGAGGCTGGAAGCACCTTCTTTCGTAAAGACATATTTTAATTGACGGACATACGACGTTAATTTCCGGAATCCGTAAGATGTTCCCGCGGGCAATGATTGCCAAAAATCGTAATGTTTGGTGGTGAGATTGGGGCGGATGCTGCCGGACATGGCAATTCCTATTTTACCGGATTCATCCACCGATACCGTTCTTTTTTCCGATGAATCATTCCGGTAGAAAGAAATTTCCGTTTCCTCACCTTTGTTTTGGGCCAGCAATGCAGCAAATACGGGAAACGATACGGCATGTTTTCCGTTGACGGATACAATGCTGTCGCCTTTCTGCAATCCCGCTTTTTCGGCCGGCATGTTTGCGATAACGCTGTCGACAACGGTCGGGGTATAATGGGCAAACATCATTTTGGAACCGATGACTTGCGTACCGAAATCTTCGGGAAGCAGGAGATTGACCTCCTTGCCGTTCCGCAACACCGTCACTTCTTTGGCTCCCATTATTTTGGAGATGTCGACATCCTCGTAACGTTCGAGTTTTTTTCCGTCAGCCGACAAAACAATGTCTTTGTCTTGAAATCCGGCTTGAATAGCCACATCACTGAAATACAACGGCGTTTTGTCGATGGGAATATAGGTGTCGCCCCCTTCAAACATCAACATCGAATAGATAAACAGCGCCAACAGAAAATTCATCACCACACCGGCAACCATGACCAAAAGCCGTTGCCATGCCGGTTTTGAACGAAATTCCCATGGCTGGGCGGGTTGAGCCATTTGTTCTTTATCGAGCGATTCGTCGATCATTCCGGATATTTTGACATATCCGCCCAGCGGCAACCATCCGATGCCGTATTCCGTTTCGCTTCCTTTCGGTTTATATTTGAACAGAGAAAACCACGGATCGAAGAAAAGGTAAAATTTTTCGACTCTGATTTTAAAAAGGCGGGCCATCAAAAAGTGTCCCAATTCATGGACAAGAACCAATATCGATAAACTGAAAATCAATTGAAGAGCCCGTATAAAGAATGTTTCCATAAAATAGTCGAAAAGTTAATTTGATTAAAGGGTGCAAAAGTACGCTTCTTTTTGCAGAAAGTTAAAAATTAAAAGTTAAAAGTTAAGAATTAAACGGTTCGATCAGCACATTCGTCGCATAAACTTTGACGACGACAATCGGTTGATTTTCATCGATAAAATCTCCGGTTGATTTGGCTTCCACCGTTTCTCCGTTGATGCGGACTTTCCCCATCGGATTGATGCGGGATAAAGTGATTCCTTGGTCTCCGGGTTTGATTTTGTCTTTTTCGATTCCTTCCACTTTCGAATCGATTTCTTCTTTCAGCGCAACTTTATTCAGCGCGCCCGACTTCATCATCCACAGAAAAACGACTCCGAAGGCAATGCCGGATCCGATGACGGTGATGTTGCCGCCCGTTGCTCCGAGCCGTGAATAAGCAAACCAGATTCCTGCCACGGCAAACACCGCTCCCGCAATGGCGCTGAACGTTGTTCCGGGCAGAAAAAATATCTCCAGAATAAACAGCCCCACGGCTATTCCCATTAATAAAACGACCAAAAATATGTCCATACAAAATACCTGCAAAGAAATTAACGGCAAAGAAAAGAAAAAAATCGCATTTGATGTGTGTTATATAATAAAATATTACTTTATTTGCATCGGATTATTCTATAAAATACTTTTTTTAATAAGATAGATCAACTATGTCGGACACACATGAAACCGGTTTGCCTGTTCAATTGAAGGAATCGGAAGAAGCAGAAAAAGCACAAGAAGTTATTCAAGATGAGATAATTTCGGAGGTGCAACCCATAACCGAAGGTGAAGGATTGTTTGAAAACGGGGATATAAAAATCGAAATGCCGGAGGTTGTTATTCAAAAAATCGAGATTCCCGCAGGAACAAAAAAAGACGACGATAAATTGACCAAAGAGTCGGTGATCGACAAATTGAAACTCATCGTGCAAAAAGCTCCCGAAGAGGTCAAAGATGAGGTTGATTTATTAAAGCGTACTTTTTATAAGCTTCGGAAGGTCGAGATCGAAGAACAAAAGAAACAGTTTGTTGAAAACGGAGGAGAAGAGAAAGACTTTGTGTCCGGAGACGACAAATTGGAGACGGAATTAAAAAAGTTGTTGAATGTTTTCAAAGAAAAACGGACGCAGTTTCTTGAGCATCAGGAAAAAGTGAAAGAAGAAAATCTGAAACGCAAAGAACAACTAATTGAAGAAATCAAAAATCTGACAGAATCTTCCGGAGATATCAATAAAGCTTATAACGAATTTAAAAAAATCCAACAAGAATGGAATGAAATTACGCTCATCCCTCAGATAAAAGTCAATGAAGTATGGCATGGCTATCAAATGCAAGTCGAAAAATTCTATGATCTGGTAAAAATAAACAACGAATTTCGGGATTACGATTTCAAAAAGAACATGGAAGCCAAGACGGCTTTATGCGAAGCTGCCGAAAAGTTGGACAAAGAACCGGATGTCATTTCCGCTTTTCACCGGCTGCAGAATTTACATCAGCAATGGCGCGAAATAGGCCCGGTTGCCCGTGAGCAACGCGAAGAAATATGGAATCGTTTCAAAGCGGCCTCAACGGTTATTAACAAAAGGCATCAAGAGCATTTTGAAAAGTTGCGGGAAGAGGAAAACAAGAACCTGAAAGAAAAGACGGCTCTTTGTGAGGCGGTGGAAGCCGTTGACACCAGTTTGTTGAATACCTTTAAGGACTGGAACGAGAAAACACAAGTGGTATTGGATTGTCAGGCCAAATGGAAAACCATCGGTTTTGCCCCGAAAAAAGTCAACGAGAAAATATTCGAACGATTTAGAACGGTATGCGATAAATTTTTCCATGAAAAAGGAGAATTTTACAAAAATGTAAAAAGCGATTTGTCCGCCAATTACGAAAAGAAAAAAGAGTTGTGTGAAAAGGCGAAAGCGTTGAAAGACAGTACCGACTGGAAATCGACGACAGATGCCTTGATCGCTTTGCAAAAAGAATGGAAAGCCATCGGAGCTGTTCCGAAAAAATATTCGGAAGCGTTGTGGCTGCGTTTTATCGGAGCGTGCGATTATTTTTTCGAACAAAAGAACAAACATACCTCGTCGGAAAAATCGCATGAAAACGAAAATTTGAACCGCAAAAAAGAAATTATCGAAAAAATCCGACAATTAGACCCGGCAACCGACAGCGAGACGACGTTGCAATCGCTGCGGACGTTGGCGAAAGAGTTCAGCGAAGTCGGACATGTCCCATTCAAAGAAAAAGACAAGATTTATAAAGAGTATCATGCCGAACTTGACCGGCAATTTGACCGGTTGAATGTGGATCGCAATACCCGGAAACTTTCTTCTTTCAAAGATTCGTTGAAAGACATTTCCGATTCGAATAAAAACAGATTGTTCAGAGAACGCGATAAATTGTACAAAATGTATGAAATTCTGAAAAATGAAATTCAAACATACGAAAATAATATCGGTTTTTTGTCTGCATCCTCTAAAAATGCGGGAACTCTTCTGAAAGAAATGGAACGTAAAATCGAGAAGTTGAAAGAAGAGCTGGAATTGATTGTCGGTAAGATAGAAGCCATTGACGAAAAGATGAAGGGATAAAAAATCATTGTTTCTTAGTTAGTACAGTCACTCTTTCTATGAGAGTTATTTCACGCTTGTCCGACTTTGTCTGCCGAAATAACGCAGCAAACGATTTGTAATTTTCAAACAATCTACAATAATATTGTAGTAGTTTACAAAAAACAAGGTGACCATAAAAAAGCTTTGGAGTATTACAAAAAAGCATTAAAAATCTGCGAAAAAGTTCTCAGAGCGGAACATCCCGACACAAAAATTGTGAGAAATAATTACGAAGAATTATTGGAAAAAATAAAGGCATAAAAATTTTTTTGGAACTATCCAAAATTTTGTGGATATAAAAAATCTGCAGGTCATCGTTTATTCAGGGGTTATTAGTCGTTGAATAAACATAATGCATCTGCAACGATGAATGTGCTGCCGCCGATAAAGATCAGGTCGTTTTTGGCGGCATCGAATTTGGCGGCATCCACAGCTTCTTTCACCGAAGGATAAGTTTTTCCCTTCAAATTTTCCGGGGCGGCTTTCAATTGCAATTCTTTTTCATCCAATGCACGCGGGACGGATGCCTTGGTGAAGTAATAAACGGCATCCTTCGGCAATAAGGCCATAACATTCGAAATGTCTTTGTCATTGACCATTCCGAAAACAATTCGTAATACTTTGTATTTTTCCGTTTTCAGCTGCTCGATGATCCGGCTGATGCCGGCTTCATTGTGTCCTGTGTCGCAAATGATTTTGGGATTGGTTTGTAAAATTTGCCAACGGCCCGAAAGTCCCGTCAATGACCGGACATTTTTAAATCCCGAATAAACAGCCTGATCGGGAATCCGGTAGTTCAATTCTTTCAACAGATTCACAATCGTTAAAACCGTGCCGGCATTTTCCTGCTGGTAAAAACCGGTCAATTCGCATGCCAAATCGGGGTAGTTTTCGGTTTGAAAAATTTGATATCCGTCTTTGAATCCGGTTTCTTGAATCGGTTTTTTGTCTTCCGCAAAAAAGATGCGGGTCTTTACTTCTTCCGCTTTTTTTTCAAAAACTTTTCGAACCTCCATATTTTTTGCTTCTCCGATAATGACGGGAATATCCGGTTTGATAATTCCTGCTTTTTCACCGGCTATTTCAGGTAATGTCCGGCCTAAAAATTGCGTATGATCTAAACTGATGTTGGTGATCACGGACAAATCGGGCCGGATAATGTTGGTACTGTCCAACCGTCCGCCGAGCCCCGTTTCGATCACGGCGACCTCCACGTTCATTTCGGCAAAATACGAAAACGCCATCATCATGGTCAATTCGAAAAAAGACGGCCGGATATCGGAAACCGCCGGTTTCATTTTTTCCGTAAAATCGACGATGTAATCTTTGTCGATCATTTGCCCGTTGACACGGATGCGCTCCCTGAAATCGATCAGATGCGGAGAAGTGTATAAGCCGGTTTTGTACCCCGATTCTTGCAGGATGGCAGCCGATAAATGAGAAACAGAACCTTTTCCGTTGGTTCCGGCGACGTGGATGGTTTTATATTTTCGGTGCGGATGCCCGAGCAGATCATCTAATTGAAGACTGTTGTCAAGGCCTTCTTTATAGGCGCTTCCGCCTGTCTTTTGGAAAACGGGAAGTTGAGCGTACAGGTATTCGACCGTTTGTTCGTAATTCATTTTATAAATTATTAACTGTTATTTCAAACGCGAAGATACAAAGTTACAAAGAATTTAACCTTCGCGTCTTTCCGTTTTTGCGGCTTGGCGTTTAAAATATGGAATAACCTTTTTATTTAAGATAATTTCACATCAAGACATTAGTTAAAATTAAATCTTTTTATACATTTGCAACAAGATGTCGGAACTCGGAGAAAATCAATGGATAAAAGAGAGAATTAATGATTGTTTAACTTAAAAAAAACTGACATGAAGAAGATTTTTGTTGCTTTGTTTTCAGTATCGGTATTACTCGGCGCTTGCACAGGAAAAAGCGGAGATGCCGGGCAAACCCGAAATGC
Source organism: Candidatus Azobacteroides sp. (assembly GCA_009787405.1). Lineage (GTDB taxonomy): Bacteria > Bacteroidota > Bacteroidia > Bacteroidales > WRGA01 > WRGA01. The sequence goes on along the minus strand of WRGA01000123.1, from coordinate 68,616 downwards.
TGATGGTAATGATGGTAAAGATGGTGAAAAAAAAGAAAATGTAAGCGTTCCTTTTCCGAAAGAGATCGATTACAAGATGTTGAGTAACGAAGCCGATTTGAAAAAAGTTTACGGCATGATTCTTACGAAACTCGGAGACAACGCGAAGGCTGTGGATAAAATTTACATCAGTGTCAGACGCCCGTCTTCGGAAGGTACGATCATCCGAAAAGACGAACCGGATAATCTGAATTTGGATATCACGTATTTGTATCCCGAAGACAAGAAAAAATTATACAACGTAAATTATTATTCGGGAAACAAAGATTGGGACGAAGGATCTGTTAAAACGGTGCAACTCATCGGCGGAAATGCCGAAAATTTCCGTCTCGAAAATGAAATGTTCGACTTAACGCCTCTTACACCCGATATCTTGTGCCAAATCGTGAAAGACGCGATGGCAAAATACAAAGACGATTCGAAATATTCTTATCAATACATTAAAAACATTACGATCAACAAGAAAAACGGCGTGGATGTGAGCGTGTTCGGAAAATTATCGGCCAATGATCTTGACAAATCAAATTATTATCAAGCTACATTGACGGGAAAAAAGAGGTAATCGGATGTAGAAAGTAAAAAAGGCTGAAAAAGTAAAAAGAGGCAAGCAACATGGCAGAATTTAATATCTATTATTTCAACCGCGAAGATGCAAAGACACCAAGTCGCAAAGAATTTAAACTTGCGCCTTTCCGTCTTTGCGACTTGGCGTTTAAAATATAAATTGTTTTTTGTGACATCCTTACGCTTTTTACCTTTTACTTTTTAACCAAAAATTCCCTGTTTTTTATCTTCATACATTTGGGAGTTCGCCCGCAAAAGTTGTATGATATGAAAAGGCGCATATCGCTTTTTCATATCACACAACTTTTACAAATGATCCCATTTGGGTTTATACCCTGATACTATGAAAGGAAAGTTGTTGTTTTACATAATCAACTCCTGTTTATATTGTATCCTGTTGTTTGCGGCAGACACCGCATACGCCAACTGGACTAATCTTCTCTACAACTATTCCCGAAGCGATTATAATGCCGGAAGCCAAAATTGGCAGATCATTCAACAAAACAACAATTGGATGTATTTTGCCAATAAATCGGGAGTTCTGGAATTTAACGGAAACGATTGGAATCTGTACACATTGAATAACCGGTCGGATGTACGCGCCATCGAATGTTCGAACGACCGTATTTATTTGGGCGGATTGAATGAATTCGGCTATCTGAAACCCGAAAAAAACGGCAAGATGCGCTATATATGCATGTCCGACAGTTTATACCGGGAACAACTTTTTTTCGGAAATATCTGGCGAATCTTTCGTATAGACGAAACGCTTTATTTCGTTGCGGATAATGTATTCATTAAATATGCAGACGGAAAACATACGATTGTGAAAACACCCGAAAAAGTACAATCGTCGTGCATCATTCATGGTGTTCTTTATCTCGGAACAGCCTCCGGAATTTATGCATCGGTCGGCGAAAAATTCTATTTTCTTCCTCATTCCGAGTATTTTAAAAATAAAAAAATCAGAAGCATTCTGCCTTTCAATGATAAAATGTTGGTGGCGACGGCTTCGGAAGGGCTGTTTTTGATCGACGAAAAAGAAGTGGTACGGTTTAAAACAGACATCGATGATTTTATCGGTAAAAACGAAGTGTTTTCCATGGCCGCCGGCAAAAATCACCTGGCGATCGGAACCGTGCTCAAGGGGCTTGTGCTGGTCGATTATGAAGGAAAAGCGGTTAAATATATCAACGAATCGAACGGATTGCAAAATAATACGGTGCTGGGGATCTTGTTCGATAAAGATGAAAACGTATGGTTGGGATTGGATAACGGAATCAGTTACATTATGCTTAACAGTCCGTTGACGAATTTGTACAGCAGTCAAAATTTTTACGGCGCGGGATACGGTGCGATTTTACATCACAATAAACTCTATTTTGCCACCAACCGCGGATTGTTTTACACAAAATGGCCGATGCCCGTGACGGATGCTCCGACCCGGTTGGAATTGATTGAAGGTTCGCAAGGACAGATTTGGAGCATTGATCAGGTCGGAAACGATTTGTTTTGTTCGGCTGACAAAGGCCTTTTCTTGATCAAAGAAACGAAATTGTATCCGGTCGACCGGAAAACAGGTGTTTGGAGCGTACGGCAGTTGCTCGGAGATTCGACGAAAATTTGGGCTTCCACCTACGACGGTTTTTATGTTTTCCGGAAAATAAACGGAAACTGGGAAAAACAAAGTTACGTGTACGGTTATCCGGGCTCCGCAATCAATTACGTGGAAGACTCTCCCAAACAAATCTGGATTCGGACGGGACGGGAAGAGATTTTAAGAATCATGGTAAATGAGGCATTGGATAAGGTCGATCAGAGCAAACATTTTACGCCCGTCGACAGAATGCCCGTCGACTCCTATTTATGTAAGGTGGACGACAAATTGTTGTTTTGTTCTCCTTCGGGCATTTACGATTATACCGATGCAGGATTCGAGCCGGATAAAACGTTGAATGTGCAGGGATTACATGTTACCACCGTGGTTAAAAAAGATTGTTCCGTCTGGTACTTGGGGCCGACATCCATTCGTAAAACAACCGGCGATTCGATTGTTTTTTACAGGCATAACTTACCGTTAATAACGGACTTTGAGCGATTGACGTTCATCAATGACTCGGAAGTGATCATTTGCAACGAAAACGGATTCGCTCTTTGGAATTCGGCGTATAATAATCAGAACCAATTACACGAAACATTGTCCATCAACAAAGTAAGCATCTCTAAAACAGGCGATTCATTGATTTATTCGAGTAATTTCGCCGGCGAAAAATACATTCCCGAAATTGCATACAGAAACAATACGATCCGGTTCCGATACGGCTTGATGTCTTTTTCCAAACATATTCAGGCCGTTTACCGTTACCGCCTGAATGATGAGGAATGGTCGGAATCGACGGCGGCCGCCGTGAAAGAATACAGCAATCTGGAAGAAGGAAAATACACGTTTTATGTAGAAGCATTATTGGAAAACGGGACTTATCTGACCGACAGCTTTACGTTGGTGATTTTACCGCCGTGGTATCGTACGGTTCCGGCTTACATGGCCTACGGTATCCTTTTGATATGTTTTTTGATCGGTGTTTGGCGTTGGGATGATATTCGCATCAAGAAAAAAAAGAAACAGATCGAATTGGTCAAACAGCGCGAAATACAGATGCAGGAACAAGCATTCAAAGAAGAAGCGGAGAAAAAAGACCGGGAAATCATTCAATTGAAAAACGAACATTTAGAGCTGGAAATCAAACATAAAAGTCAGGAATTGGCTAATATTGCCATCAATCTGGTCGGAAAAAACGAAATCCTCACGGAAATAAAATCCGATTTATCCAAACTGTCGGAAGATTTGAAACCGGTTGAAAAAGCGGCGCCTTTGCGAAGAAATATTTTGCGGCTGAATACCAAAATAGATGAAAATATCCGCCATGACGATAATTTAAAGAAATTTGAAGAACATTTTGATCTCGTACACAATAATTTTATGCGGCGGTTATCGGAAAAATATCCCGAATTATCATTGAATGAGCGCAAAATGTGTGCTTTTATCAAAATGCAGCTTTCTTCCAAAGAAATAGCGCCGTTGTTGAATATTTCACTGAGAGGTATCGAAACACTGCGTTACCGGTTGCGGAAAAAATTCGACCTGACCGGAAAAGACAGCCTGACCGGTTTTTTGAACCAAATGTAGGCCGATATAGTCGCCTTCGCCCTGTGCATATTCCGGTGATTCGGATGTAATATTTTAGACCGACGAATTATTCTGTTTCAATACTGTTCAATTATATAATTATAAATCAATATTTTACAGGTATAGTATCCTTTTGTTGACGTACTATTGACGTATTCTTTTTTGTCGATTGACGTATTTTTGAATATTGTTTTTGTTGTCGAAAAAAATCACATGAGCTTAGATTTGCATGGTCAATCAATACCGAAAAGACATGCAGCTCAAAAACATATTTATCCTTAGTTGTATTTTTGTTCTCTCAAAAGGAATGATTTCGGCACAGCAAATCACTGCATTTGTCACGAATGCTGATCTTTCGAAAAAACTCTCGCCGCTTCAACTGAAATTCGGGGAACCTTCATCCGTATGCGATCATCTGTACATCATTAATGCCGTTGTCGACTGCCAAACCATCGAAGGTTTCGGAGCTGCATTGACCGGTTCTTCCGCTTTGGTGCTGAATTATCTGGACGAAAAAGAAAGAACCGGATTACTGAAAAATATCTTTGATCCGGATTCGGGATCCGGTTTTAATTATTTGCGCATTTCGATCGGCGCTTCCGATTTTTCCGCCTATAATTGGACTCACACCCGAAACGATAATCGGACCTTTGAATTTAAAGATCCCGAAGGAGTCGTTCCCATTCTGCAAACCGTCAAATCCATTAATCCCGGTTTAAAAATAATGGCTTCACTCTGGAGTCCTCCCGCCTATATGAAAAAAAATACGGAATCGTTGGTGGGAGGAAGCTTTGACCCGGCGAAAGGACGCGATCTGGCCGATTATTTCATTCGTTTCATCAATGAAATGGACCGGCGCAATCTGAAAGTGGATGCCGTTACGATTCAGAACGAACCTTTATATAATACGGCAAAATATATGTGCATGTATATGTCGGCCGAGCAACAACGGGATTTCATCAAAAACGATTTCGGCCGCAGACTTTTCAACAACAACAAAAAACGTAATCTCCGTACCGGGCTGTATGTGTATGATCATAATTGGGATCATGCTTTTGATTACGTGAATACCATTTATCAAGACAAATCCGTGCGAAAATATGTGGCCGGAGCGGCGTTTCACGCATACAACGGAAATGTGTCCGAACAAACCCGGGTGAAAAATCTGGATTATTCCAAAGACATTTTGCTGACGGAAATCACCGGGCATACAACGTCCGACGGTACGCCCGAAGATTTTATATGGGCCATGAACAACACGGTGATCGGCAATCTGCAAAATTACGGTTCCGGACTGATTTATTGGAATCTGGCCTTAGATACAAACGGCGGGAACGGACATTTCGGCCCTGTGGCGGCAGGTGGTCCGACTAATTGCCGCGGCGTGATCGACATCAATAAAAAAACCAAAGCAGTACGTTACAACGTTGAATTTTACGCGATTGCCCATGCCGGTAAAATCATCCGGCCCGGCGCCAAAAGAATTGACAGCGGCGCACCCGAAAGCAATGGCGTGAAGCAAGTCGCATTTATCAATCCCGACGACTCGCGGGCAATGATCTTGTTCAACAATGGCGATTCGGATAAAAAAATTGCCGTAAAAGACGGAGACCGATATATTAACTTGACGCTCGAAGCAAAAAACGTGATCAGTTTGCGGTGGTCTGTCGATTAAAGGGCAACCTGAATATAACCCAATGTAAATTTTAATATATTTTTTATGAAAAACATGACTCGCTACATGATGAACATTTGTCTTTTGCTGATGATTTCCGCAGGAGCATTTGCGCAGCAGATTACGGTTACGGGAAACGTAACTGATTCCCAAGGAGACCCATTGACGGGAGTAAGCGTTACGGTGAAGGGAACCGTTACCGGAACCGTTACCGATCTCGACGGCGACTTCTCCCTTCAGGCCGAAAAAAATGCAATCGTCGTATTTTTCTATGTCGGAATGCAACCGCTTGAGAAGAAAGCAGACGAAAGGCCCATGAAAATTGTGCTTCAAGATGCCTTGCAGAATTTGAACGAAGTGGTGGTGATCGGTTACGGAACACAAAAGAAAAAAGATATTACCACTGCCGTTTCCACCGTGACTGCCAAGGCGATTGAAGATCGTCCGGTGATTGCGGCGGCTCAGGGATTGCAAGGAAAAGCAGCCGGAGTGCAGGTGGTGCAAACTTCGGGAAAGCCGGGCGGCGACATTACCGTAAGGGTGCGGGGAAATACGTCCATTACCGCAAGCAACGAGCCGCTGTATGTGGTGGACGGAGTGCTGATGGAAAATATTACAAGCGTCAGTCCGAACGACATAGAGAGTATGCAAATATTGAAGGATGCTTCTTCGGCTGCCATTTACGGTTCTCGTGCGGCCAACGGAGTGGTATTGATCACCACCAAAAAAGGAAAATCGGGCGAAAGCAAAATCAGTTTCAACATGTATGCCGGTTTTTCACAATTAGGGAAAGCGATCGAAGCGCTCAATACAAAAGAATATTATGATTTGATCGACGCAATCAAAGGAGAAGGATATGTCGACAGAAGCAATCATAATTACACCAACTGGTATGACGAGGTGTTTCGCACCGGCATTCAACAAAATTATCAACTTTCGTTGAGCGGAGGAAACGATAAAACAACCTATTACGTTTCCGGAGGATTTCAGGATGAAACCGGCATCGTGGAACCGGCTTATTACAAACGGGCTTCGTTTCATGCGAATATTGACACCCGGTTGAAAAGCCGGGTGAAATTATCGACCGTTTTTGATTTCTCGCGAACCGATCGCAGAGATACACCCGATAACAATGGTGCAAGCCGCGGCGGAGTGATCCTTTCCGTGATCAACACTCCTCCTTTTCTTTCGGTTTGGGATCCGAATAATCCGGGAAAATATCAGTCCAATCCTTTCGAACCGAGGGAAAATCCGGTGGGAGCAGCTTCTGTTTACGATTTGAACAAGGATTATTGGTTGACGGGAAATGCCTCGTTGGAATTTTCCATTTTGAAAGGGCTGACGTTTAAACCGAGTCTTTCGATTATGTATCAGGCGCATAACTGGGACTATTTCTTGGATCCTCAAAAAACGGATTACGGGATTCAGAACAACGGGATCGGAAAAGTCGACCGGACAACGAATTTCGATTGGGTGAACGAAAACATTTTGACGTATGACGCGACATTCAATGAAAAACATAATCTGAACGTAATGGGTGGTTTTACCCTGCAGGAAAAAACGTGGGATAATACTTATCTGGAAAAGAATGATTACATCAGAGGACTTCCGGGAGATACGCCGGGTTCGCTTGCATTTGCCAATCAAGTGAGTTCCGGCTCCAACGGTAAAAAAGCGGAAAGCACCATGGTTTCGGCGCTTGCCCGGGTACATTACAACTATGACGGCAAATATTTGGCAACCGCCAATTTCCGGGCCGATGCTTCTTCCAAATTCGCTCCCGGTCATCGTTGGGGTTATTTTCCTTCTTTTTCGGCCGGCTGGCGTATTTCCGCAGAACCTTTTTTTGAAGGATTGACCGGTGTGGTCAATGATTTGAAGCTCAGAGCCGGATGGGGACAAACCGGGAACCAGTCGGGAGTGGGAGATTACGATTATTTGGCCCGTTACCCGATGAGCATCCAAGATCCGTCCAACGATAAAGTGGCCGACAGAAATAAACCCGGTGTCGCATACGGAATAAATCCCACCATGCAGAATGTTGATTTGACCTGGGAAACAACGACTCAAACCAATGTCGGGCTTGATTTCAGTTTTTTAAATTCGCGTATTGCGTTGACCATGGATGCGTACTACAAAAAAACATCCGACTTGTTGATGACCCTGAAATTGCCCGATGGGGCAGGCATTCAAAGTCCTTTGCGAAACTGTGCCGAAATGACGAACAAAGGATTTGAATTTGAGATCATGAGCCGGAACCTGCAGGGAACTTTCGGATGGGATACTGAACTTAATATGTCGTTCAACAAAAATAAATTGACAAAAATATACAACAACGTAACGACGTATACAGGATTTTTTGAAACCAACGGAGATAATGCGGTCATTATTAAACAAGGGCTGCCGGTCGGAAGTTTCTTCGGATTTGTTTCCGAAGGCGTTGATCCCGAAACCGGTAATCTTATTTATAAAGATGTGAATGAAAACGGAAGAAAATCCCGGCCGGGAGACATGGATATGGGAGACCGGACGGTCATCGGAAATCCGAACCCCGATTTTATATACGGGATGACCAATACCATGCGCTACAAAGGGTTCACACTCAGCTTTTTTATTCAGGGAACTTACGGAAACGATATTTTCAATGCATCCAAAATCGATACCGAAGGAATGACAAACACCAACAATCAAAGCAAAAACGTGCTGGACAGATGGCAACGTCCCGGCATGGTCACTTCCATCCCGAAAGCGGCATCGGACGGATCTACTTTTAATGTTCGAAACTCTTCCCGTTTCATCGAAGACGGATCTTATTTGAGATTAAAAACAATCACTTTATCATACAATATCAGGAAAGACTTGATCCGGAAATTAGGCTTGGAAGCCTTGAGTGTTTATGCGACGGGAAATAACCTGTTGACATTCACCAAATATACGGGATTTGACCCGGAAGTGAATACAAACACTACGACAGATTCTCAAATGCCGAATTTCCATGTGATGGGTGTCGATTACGGAACTTATCCGCAAAACCGGTCTTGCATATTCGGGTTAAATCTAACATTTTAAAAACAGATACAATGAAGAAGATAATATATTTGACGATCATCATTCCGGGAATCTCCCTGATTCTTTCCTCTTGCGATGATTTCCTGGATCGGAAACCGATTTCCGAATTAACGGCCGAAATGCAGGGAATCGATCCTTATGTAAAAGATGCGCCGAAAATCAATAATGCGGAGCAAGCCGAAGCACAATTGTCATCGGCATATAACGCTTTCGGCGGTGAATTTTATCAATTGGACGTTTATTTGAACGGAGACGCCCAGTCCGATAATTGCTACGGCGGCGAATTGAAGGCTCAAACCATACAATTGGACGAATATTCGTTGGATGCAAGCAACGGAAACGTATCCCGCGACTGGGGGTATATGTACCGGCAAATCGGAGTATGCAACACCCTCATCGAATGGGTTCCGAAAGTGGTTGATGCGGCATTGACGGAAACACGCCGAACAGAAATCGTTGCCGAAGCATCTTACATCCGGGCGCAATGTTATTTCAATCTGGTGCGTCTGTATGGGGCTTGTCCGCTTACGTTGAAAGATATTCCCGCCATCACGAACGAAAATTTCGACGAGATTTATCCGTTGTTGTATCCTCCGCGGGAAGAAGTGGATGCGATTTACGATCAAATCATCAAAGATATGGAAACGGCTGCCGCCGGCGTCGCCGATTACAGTTCGTCGAAATTCAAAGTCACGAAGCCTGTCGTATATTCCAAATTGGCCGAAATTTATGCCACCAAGGGCGCTCCCGGCAACATCGACTGGAATAAAGTGCTTGAATACGCAAGCAAAGTGACGACCAACCCGAATTATAGAATGCTGGACAATTTTGCGGATGTGTTTAAAGTTTCGGGAGGCGATTTGGCCAATCCGAACAGCGCCGAAAGTATTTTTGAACTGGAATGCGTTCACAACACATCGACCGGAAACTGGGCCTATTACATGTTTATCGGAACAGATTGGCGAAAATTCTGTACGCCGAGCATTGATTTGGTAAATGCATTCAAGGCGGAAGGAGATGTTGTTCGTTTAAGTGTCTCCGTCAAATTCGACAAAGCCACTTGGAGCGATCAGGATTGGGATAGCAACAATTATCCTTTCTGTTACAAAATTCAAGGCCCCGACAACACCAATATCATTATGATCCGTTTGCCGCATGTGATGTTGCTTGAAGCCGAAGCACGCAATGAACTGGGCGATTTGGCCGGAGCAAAAACCATTGTGAACAAAATCCGCGCTCGTGCGAAATTGTCCGAAACGACGGCGAATAATCAACAAGACATGCGGTTGGCCATCGAAAAAGAACGCCGGTTGGAATTGGCATTCGAAGGATACCGCTGGTTCGATCTGAAGCGCACCGGAAGGCTTTATGATGTCATGAAATCTTGTTCCGACAAACAAAATAAGAATGCCTATCGTCTGGCCGACGGCACGAGGTGGTTGTGGCCGATTCCTCAAGCCGAATTGGATTTGAATACTTCGTTGACTCAAAATGACGGGTATTGAGAGTTAAGAGTTAAAAGTTAAGAGTTGAAAATTAAGAATAAACAGATGAAAAAAGATATAATAAAAACAGCGTTCTTCTTTTTTACGGCAAGTTGCTTTTGGGCTTGTTCGGAAGATGAATTACGAACCCGGTTCCCGGAATCCGTACCGGTAATCGAATCGGCCGATTTAAGTTCGGGAAATGAAGCCGATCCTTCCGCCATCGTTTTCGGCGATTCGGTTTTGGTCACGGCTGCTTTATCAGATCCGAAAACACCGCTGTCTACGTTGGAAGTTGAAATCGTAGTAAACGACAACCTGATTGAAAGGCAACAGATTCGTACTCAGGGATATAATTGTATCATTGCCCGAAAATTCAAAGTTCCGTTAGTTGCTTTCGCAGACGATAATATGGATGTGGAAGCCTATTTGACCTTGACGAATGTGGAAGGAAATACCGTAACGCAAACCATTAAGAATAAAGTACATGCCGATCGTCCCGGTTTTCCGAACAGGATGTATATGGTGATGCAGGACGGAACAATTTACAATTTGAGTAAAAAATTGGGCAGTCAAATCGAATTTCAATCTTCCAGAATGAATTTATCCGGAAATAATATAAAGTTTAAACTGGCGGAAAAAATAACCGGTAATAATGAAATTGATTATTCTGGAATTGTTTGGGGGAATGTGAACGGAGCTCTTGCCGTTTGTGCCGAAGAAGACGGATTCTATGAATATACCGATCCTTTGATTTTGACTATGCGGCAATTTTTATTTAACGTATACTCGTTTGATTTTGAAATAGATGCTGAAAGATTAGCGCCCGTAACAATCAACGGAAGGCAAATGGGCGTCGAAACCATGGACGGGAACACTTATTTAAGTTCTTTGATTGCATTTACGCTTGATCAGGAATTGGAATTTTCGGGAATTGCCGATCTTCAAAATACGTTAAATCCCGATTTCTTTGCTTGTACTTCCGGGAATAACGCTCGTTTCTTGGGATTGCCGGGAACATACAAGTTGTTATATAACAACGCTGAAGGATTTATGTATGTTGAGCAGACTGACGCCTTGTATCCGGATGCATTGTGGCTCGACGGCACAGGATTGGGATTTCCCGGAGCGCCTTACAAAACGACGACCTCATGGAACTGGAACAAGCCCGAAGATTATGTTTTCTGCCGCAAGATTTCGGACGGAATTTTCCAAGCCACCTTCTATGCCGAATCCTTTGACATGAAGTTTTTCCACCAACGCATGTGGGGCGGAGAAGAAAATTCGGAGATGTATACCTTGACCCCTGCATCGCTTATCAAAACGGGCGTCGATAATCAAGGGCAGCCCAACGGAAACTGGGTGGCCGGCGCCGATGTCATTCCGGGAGTTTACCGTGTCATCATCAACATCAATGACCACACGACAGTGATTGAACGAATAAATTAAATAAATCCGTCATTAAAAAATTATTAACGTATGAAATCAATAATATATCCGGCAAGTTTATGCGTTTTGTTCTTCGGATGTATAGACTATAATACCGATTCCGGTTTTACGGATGAAGATAACAGAATCAGCGGTGATGTCCATTTATGGCAAACGACCCGCAATGAATATTATTTGTTTAAAGAGTCGGCCGTAGATTATACAAACGAAATCGGAGATTTTTCCATACGGCTGGAGCCTGAAAAAACATATCAGGAAATGGATGGTTTTGGCGCTGCATTGACCGGCTCTTCCGCTTTTTTGATCAAACAAATGAGCGATGAGCAAAGAAGCGCGTTGCTGAATGACCTGTTTAATCCCGAAACCGGAGCCGGAATGAATTATCTGCGGATAACGATAGGATCGTCCGACTTCTCCATGGCCATGTATACTTACTGCGATAAAGAAGGAATCGAAAATTTTGCCGTTCCCGAAATCGATAAACGGGATTTAATTCCGATTCTGAAAGAAATTTTGACCATTAATCCGGAAATTAAAATTATGGCAAGTCCCTGGTCTCCTCCCGCTTGGATGAAAACAGGCGGAATGTTGAACGGCGGACAATTGAAACCCGATAAATACGCCGATTTTGCAGCTTATTTTGTGAAATATGTACAGGCAATGGCCCGGGAAGGCATTGCCATTGATGCCGTCACTTTGCAAAACGAAGCCATGTTCAGTTCGGAAACACACCCGACCATGTTGATGGAATGGCAGCAACAAGCTGAAATCATCCGTGATTATGTAGGCCCCGGATTCCGTGCCGCGGGGATTACCGCCAAGATTCTGATTCTTGACCATAATTTTGATTTGTATCAATATCCCATCAATGTGTTGAATGACATAAACGCCCGCCAATATGTGGCTGGAACGGCATTTCACGGTTATGGAGGTGTTCCCGATGCCATAGATGCCGTTGTGGCGGCTCATCCTGATAAAGAGATTTATTTTTCGGAACTGTCGGGAGGTTCCGGATGGAATACCGATTTGGAGACAGACCGGATGGAAACCATGTTTTATTATCTGACGGAATATTTAATTCCATGCATACAAAAAGGTTCGAAAAACTTTTTGATGTGGAATCTGGCTTTGAATACCGCAAACGGCCCGACCACTCCGGGAGGTACTTTTTGTGAAGAATGCCGCGGTGTGGTGACTGTTCAACCCGATTATTCGTATAAAAAAGAATTGGAGTATTATTTATTGGGACATTTCTCCAAAGTTTGCCGCACCGGTTCCAAACGAATTTCAACAAGTATTGCGGGAAAATTACCCGACAAATTCTACATAAATGCTTTTTTAAATCCAGATGGCTCCAAAGGCGTTGTACTCGTCAACCGGTCGGGAAATAAAGCCGCCGTTACGTTAAAAGACGGAGATAGGCGATTGACTTATACGATCCAAAATGATGCAGTGGCATCGTTCTTAATTAAAAATTAATAATTTAAAACAATTCAAATCATGAAAAGGAATTTTTTACTTTCATTGGTTGCCATGGTTGCTTTTTCTTTGACGGGCAACGCGCAGTACACGGTTACACTTAAAGTGATTGACCTGACGAACGGGGAAAAAACAAACCCCAAAACAGATGCGGATAATACCGATGCGAATATTTACACTTGGATTGATGATGGGTTGAAAGCCTTGAATCCTCGTTCGCCGGAGCCGGATAATTGGTGGTTTCCCATGTACGAAGATCATTCGATAACTCCTCATGGAGCCATGGTGCAAGGAGACGGTAAGTTGGAATGGACGCTGACGCTGAATGTAGCCCCCGGTGTTTACGAATGGAATCCGGGCGCCAAAAGTTTGGGATGGAAAGATATTAATACCCGGATGACTGTTTTTCCCTTTACCGGAAATCCGAAATTTGAAGTGGAAAACGACGGAACCATCACCGGAGTCACCTCGGTAGAAGTGGAACAAGTGATAGAATACAATGAAGGAATCATGACATTAGCCGTTACAGCTCCTGCCGGCACTCAAAAAGTATTTGTGAGAGGATTGTACGGCGATTGGAACAATACGGTTGAAGCAATTTACAGTGGAGAATACGGTTTTTGGCTGTATGAAATTGACGGGACGCAGATTCCGAAAGGCAATGAAACGCAAGAATACAAATATTGGTGGACAAGTGATTCATGGGATACGGAAGAAACCGTCGATGCGGAAGGAACCAAACGTGCTGAAAATCGTAGTTTGACCTATGCGGAAGATGATATTCAATACGATGAAGTCTTGTTTTGGGGAGGAGGTTGGACTCCTTCGAGTATAAAAAAGACCGGACTCGATCAAAACATTGACATTTCGGTATCGGGAAATAATATCGTGGTTACAGGTACATACAATTTGGTCAAAGTATATACATTTTCAGGTCAATCGACCGGAACAACCAACCTGCCGTCCGGATTCTACATCGTCAATGTAGACGGCGTTTCCCAAAAAGTAATTGTAAAATAAACTGAAGTTGGAAATTAAAAGTTAAAAGTTAGTTTCGATTTTTCACATTAAATTCAAGACAAATACACACTTATCCTTGCTCTGTTTTGCGGAGCAATCCCAACAGATGGGGTATAAAAAATGTGTCAATGTCATAAAAAGCGTTCATTCCTTTTAGTCCCGTCATGTACGAAATATGCGTAATAAATATTTCATACATGACAGGACAAGGAAAAATAATTTAACATTCTTCAAAAAACATACTAACCCTGATTTAACTCTTAACTCTTAATTCTTAATTCATAACTCTTAATTCTTAATTAAATAAAAAAGCAATGAGAAAAAAACTATTATTCACCCTATTCGGTCTTTGTTCCTTTTTTTTGCAGCAGATGGTGTCCCAAACAACGGTACAGTCATGGCAAACTTCAGCGAACCGGAGCAAATTGTTGCAACGACAGAATGATGTTGATTTTATCGCCGGCTCCGGCAGTAACGGCACAAAAATCACGATTGACGATGCCGTAACTTATCAAACCATCGACGGTTTCGGTTGGACGATGACGCAAGGCAGTGCGTATTGGCTGATGCAATTGTCGCAAGCTGCCCGGACGGCAATCTTGAAAGAACTCTTTTCTTTGGAAGATAATGACAAGTATATCGGCAGCGCGTCCATGCGTATTGCGTTGGGCGCTTCCGATTTGGGACAGGGAGTCTATACCTATCAGGACGACCGAAACAAGCCGTTTAGTTTGGCCGGCCCTGATTTGGATTACCTGATTCCGGTATTGAAAGAAGTCGTGGCGATTAATCCCGATATTAAACTTATGGCTTCGCCATGGACAGCTCCCCCCTGGATGAAAAACAACGATCATTTCATCGGCGGTAAATTGAGAACGGATTGTTATGCAGCTTATGCCGATTATTTTCTGAACTATTTTCAAGCCATGGAAGATCAAGGCATCAAAATATATGCCGTAACAGTCCAAAACGAACCGTTGCATGACGGAAACAATCCGAGCATGTATATGTCAAAGGAAGAACAGTACGATTTTGTCGAAAATCATTTAGGCCCCAAAATCAGAGCAAGTAAATTTAAGGAGGTCAAGATTATCGGGTACGACCATAACTGCGATAATACGGATTATCCGATTTATGTGGCGAGAAGTCAATACATCGACGGCTCGGCATTTCACTTGTACGGAGGTTCCATTGATGCAATGACCACTGTTTACAACGCCACCGGAAAGAGCGTTTATTTTACGGAACAATGGACAGGCGGAAACGATCCGTTTGACTCGGATTTCAGGTATCACATGGAAAATGTTCAAATCAGATCCGTAAAAAACTATGCCAAAACGGCTTATGCATGGAATGTGGCATCCGACCAGAATTGGCAGCCTCACACCGATAACGGAGGCTGTAATCTTTGCAAGGGGGCGCTGACCATCAACAGCAACTCTAAAGCAATCACTTATCAGGCGACTTTCTATACGGCTGCGCAAATGTCGAAAGCGGCAAAAAGCGGAGCGGTAAGGATCAAATCCACTTCCGGCGACGGCGATTTGTTGGAAGTCGCATTCTCCAATCCCGACGGATCCACCGCTTTGGTCGTTTATAACAGAGGCGGGCAACAAAAAAACTTTGATGTTGTTTATAACGGAAGCGCTTGCTCTTATTCGCTGGCCGGAAATACGGCAGCATCTTTAATCTGGAAACCGGTTGAAATAACGGTTCAAGTTGAAAGTGTCAGCGTATCGCCTCAATCCGGTGAAATCAGCGCCGGAGAAACTTTGCAACTTCATGAAACCGTATTGCCCGGAAATGCATCTCTGAAAACGGTGAGGTGGTCTTCGAACAACGAATCCGTGGCAACGGTAAGTACTGACGGGTTAGTCAGAGGGCGCCGCCCGGGTATGGCGATCATTACCTGTACGACCGTAAACGAGCAAAAAACGGCAACCTGCACGGTGACCGTAAAAGAAGGCTCCAATCCCTTTCCTCTTGTTTATAATCTGATTTCCGTTTACAGCAATAAGGCGTTGGACGTAAAAGATAAAAATCAAAATCCGGGAGCTTCCGTCCAGCAATGGGAATTGGAAGGATCGGGAGGCGATAATCAACAATGGCTGTTTGAATCCGCCGGAGGAGATTTTTATTATATTCAATCGAATTTTGCCAACCGGTATTATTTGACGGCGACAGGGACAAACAACGGAGCCGGTGTCGTGCAGCAACCGTTTACCGGGAATAACACGCAAGAATGGGAATTAACTTATCTGTACAGCATCGGAAGCGAAGAGGTCTATAAAATAATCAACACCTACAGTTCGAAAGCATTGGATGTTGAGGGGCCATCACGGGATAACGGTGCGAATGTTCATCTGTGGGAATATGTCGACGGCGACAATCAGAAATGGCTTTTCAGAATTGCGGAAGGCGCTACCTATACCTATATGCCTGAAATGGACGGTAAAGGAACGCTTACGATTTATCCGAATCCATCCTCCGGCGTAATCTATGTCAAAGGATTGCACCCGGAACATCTTTACGTTTGCAAAATAATCGGTCTCGACGGACGAATCCGGCAAACCGTGAACCTCCGGGAAGGCAATAGTGCGGTGGATATATCTTTGTTGCCGCCGGCTTATTACATTATGGAACTGAGTAATCCGGATTTACCGGTGATTGAAAAACTTAATTTCATAAAAATCAAATAATGATCAATAGTATTAATTTTAAAATTTATTGTCATGAAAAAATTAACTTTATTTTTTGGATTGATGTTGTTTTCATTAACAACTTTAGTTTATGCCGGTTCCGGTCAGGGGCCTGCTGCTGTCTCTGTCATAGAAAATGGAGCAACTGCATATCTTTACAAAATAAATACTGAATCTTGGAATGGAAATCCGTTGGCTACGTTTAACTCGAATACTCAGTTTAGCGAAAAGAATTTTGGAACATTGACTTCTTTAATATTGGATGGAGGAGTTGCCATTGGTTGGGCTGACGGTGGTAATAATTTCTTGAATGATTCGTTTGTGATCGAGTACCGGGTGTATTTGGCTTCCGGTACGGCTACCGGTTGGACATCTCTACCCTTAGATTTCCCGGCTGCTCAGAATGGAAATGACCAAAAATGGGATGCAAACGGAAAGAGTATTGATATTTTAGCCATGGCTGCATCCGGACCCGGAACGTATCGGTTTGAAGTCAGGCTGTTAAGGAAAGATTATTGGAATAACAATACAGAAAGCTATGTAAATACGTATGGTACTCAAACAGCAACTTTTACGGTT
This sequence comes from Candidatus Azobacteroides sp., assembly GCA_009787405.1. GTDB lineage: Bacteria > Bacteroidota > Bacteroidia > Bacteroidales > WRGA01 > WRGA01. The sequence continues at coordinate 51,372 of WRGA01000123.1, read as the reverse complement.
CTCGATAACCTTCCGGTTGCAAGTTTCGATGTTTTCACGGTCGGGCTTGCCGGAGTACCGTTGAATTTCCGGAATACTTCCCGGAATACGACAACTTATTCATGGGATTTTGGTGATGGAACAGGGGAAAGCACAGAGGTGGATCCTGAGTATACATTTGCCGATCCGGGAACTTATACCGTTACTTTAACGGCAGATGACAATCCTCTTGTAGCTTACACGGAGATCATTGAAATTGTTCAGGGTTCTACTTCCCCTACGGAGAAAGTCGTGAACAGCAATTGGTTTGTTGCCGCATTGGGAAGAGAAGCGCCCGATGATTATGAATGGACGGATGCTGTAACATTTGAAATATCAGCGCTCAGCACAAACAGCAAAGATTACGGCATGGCATTGTATCAGCCGGTATATCTGGAAGCGGGAAAAGAATATAATTTCGAATGTCTGGTAAAAGATCTGGATTATGCACGAAATACATGGATACGGGTATATATCAGTAATACGGAACAACCCGGGGATCTGACTAATTTGGAGGGAGAGGACAATCATGAGGAAATCGGAATATTGTCTACCTGGACATCCGGACATTCCCCCACGGGTATAAATGGCGAATTTTCAAGCCTTGCCATAGCGGGAACCGGCTATTCCGGAGATCCATGCACGTTTACCCCTGCGACGTCAGGAATGTATTATTTAATTCTGGATATCGGGACTTGGGGGTATAGTGCCGATAATAATGATAAAGGTGATATGGATTTGGCTATCAGTAATGTATCATTATCAACTGCCAATTCGACCGTCAATCTTCAACGGATTTTATCCGATCCTGTACTTGTTGTCGGCGGCAATTCCTCCATCTCTGCCGTTTTCGAAGGTTTTGCCTCGGTTTCCGTTTTCACGATTCAAGGGAAATCGGTAATCCAAACCTCGGCGCAAGACACATGGAATATCGGCGGGTTGTCCGCAGGAATTTATTTGGTGAAAATCAATGAAAAAGTGTATAAAGTAATCGTTAAATAAATAAACACATGAAAAAAATAATTTTATCTGTATTTGCCTTATTCGCAACAGTATCTTTTGCTTTTGCCGACGGCGACGGACCTCACACGGTATCCATAATCAAAGACGGAGGCGCTGCGGTTTTGTACAAAATCAATACCGAAAATTGGTGGGAAAATCCCTTGTGTAACGGGAGTGATGTGAATTATTCCATTCTGAATGATGGAAACGGCGGGTTGACTTATTTCAATAACATGGATTTCGGGACGCCGGCTTCATTAATTTTGGATGGAGGTGCCATGATCAGTTGGGGAGGAAGTTACGGAGATAATACGTATACGCTCCAATATCGTGTGTATAAACAGGGAAGTACGGCTCCTGCCTGGAGTTCTTTTCCGGTAAATGTGTTGATCGGAGCTTCGGGACAAGATAAAAGGTATCAGGTTTCCGGCGAAAATGTAGATCTTTTGGCGTTAGCCGCGGAAAATACCGGAGTTTACAAATTGGAAGTTCAATTGAAAGTGAACAATGATTATCGGAACATTCAAACGGCTACTTTCAGTTATATAGGTTCCGATCTTTCGGCAAGTTTCAATGCGGTAACAAGCGGATTGGTGAATGAACCGATCACTTTCACCAATACCTCTCTGAATGCAACCTCTTATTCCTGGGATTTCGGAGACGAAGAAACAAGCACGGTTGAAAATCCGGTTCATGTTTATACTTCGGCGGGAACGTATACTGTTACATTGACAGTCCGGAACGATGAAAATGCGACCGATGTCGCCTCATCGACCATTAAAATTTATGACGGTCAGAATCCTTCGACGGACGAATTGTTGATAAACGGACTTCCGTTGACCCGGGGCATTTGGAGCGTTTCGACATTGGGATATTCGACTCCGGCTGTTTTGACCTGGGATTATACAGCGGATAAACCGGCCGGTTCGATCGGAGATGCGCTGCGTATCCAAACAAATTATATATCGAATGCATCGTCGGGCATAGCCATATATCAACCGGTGATATTGACGGCCGGACACCGGTATGAGTTCAATTGTTTGTTCAAAGATTTGTCGGGAGCGGCAGAAGGCATGTGGCTGCAAGTGTTTATTACAAAAGAAGAACCGTCTGACGCTCACGATTTGGCGATAGCGCAGGAAGCGGTGCAGGGAAGCGGCATTTTGACGATCGGCGAATTAACGTCGTGGGGAGACAATGGCGCCGGAAGCCCCAAAGCGTATAACGGCCCGTTTAAAAATCAAGCCATAAAAGGGAAATTGCATACGGGAAGCCTTTGCGTTTTCGTTCCGACGGAAAGCGGAGCCTATAATTTTATTATCAGAACCGGTTCATGGAATGCTCCGATGAATATCGCCATCAGTGATTTATCGTTGAAAGATTTGGACGCATCAATCACCGGAGTGCAAGATACGGAAATAACCGGCATCAAAATTTATTCTCAAACCGGGCAAATAAAAATAACAGCCGAAAACGATATAAATAATGTATACCTATACCATTTGAACGGAGAAATTGTAGAATCGGCCGTTTCGGTCAAAAATGAGTTTATTTCCGGCAAATTGACGCCGGGATTGTATTTGCTGAATGTAGCCGGTAAAGGGTACAAAATCGTTGTAAAATAAACTGTCGTAAAAATTTATCCTGTATTTTGTGTGTTTTGTGTGTAAAGCTTGCGGAAATCATTTCGCAAGCTTTTTTTAATATTATTTTTATTAATCGTTTTTTTTGAAAATTACAATCTAAAAAATGTTGTTTTCCGGCCTGCAGGGACGTTATATTGGTAGAAAAATCCGGTATCATTTTTCAACCGTTTTTGATCTTTATTTGGAATTTAACACCGGGAACGGATTTTTCTATCTCGACAACATTAGATTAAAAAGAATACCGGATATTTCCGGGAAATCGGCATTCCGGGCGGACAACAACTTTTATTATTCCGACAGCGTGCTGTACATGGGAAATACATCCGCAGACAATATATCTGTTTTCGATGCCGGCGGGAATTTGCTGCTCTCCCGGAATAATATTTCTTCCTCTTTGGATATTTCCGGATTAAAAACCGGCGTTTATTTGGTAAAAATAACCACAAACGAACAGATTTATTATGTGAAAGTAAACAAGTAGACGAGTTTCGGATGTCACCGGGCCGGCCTCGTTTATTTGTCTTTATTTACCGTAGATACAATCTACAGTTGCCGGAACCTGCCCGTTTTCGAGGTTAAGATTGAAAGCAGATCACCTGTAAAAGTTATGAGTGTGAGGTTGAAAACGCATAAACGCTATGCACTTTTTAACTCCACAACTTTTACGGGTGAGCGATGTAACCCGGCATAGAGAAATAGATTCTGCCGGAATAGACATGTTACCGCAAACAAAACAATTGTTACAAATAAACCACTGTATTTGAGCTTATTACTTTACCTTTATATAACTTTTATAAGCCTATCCATTATGGAAAAATAAGATTCATTTTCTTATTATTCATGACGACACTTGTTCGAAGGTAATATCATAAATGAGTTGATGGATTATCATAAAACGTTGGTTGTAAGTGAATTTATCTCTTAAATCAGTCAATTCATACACTATCATGTAATTTATTATTTAGACAATATTACGCTTGTCGCAAAAACAAATCAAGGCCCGACGGTTTCGATCACATCTTTTGATGCGGATAATGTTTGTTTTTCCGGGAATACACTTTATTCGGCATGCCCCGTCACCATCGAAATCTATGGCATTAACGGTCATCTGTTCCTGAAAAAACAACAGATTTCGTCAATTGATTTATCAAACATTTATCCGGGAGTTTATATTGCCAAAATTATCGCCGGAAACGAAATAAAAACGATTAAAATAATCAAGTAAAAACAAGTATTCACTTTTTAAAAATTAATCTTTATGAAAAAGCTATTCTCAATTTTTTTTATGGCAGCATTTGCCTTTACAGCAAACATTTCTGCTGCCGAAGTGGTGATTGACGGCCTGGCCGGCAAAAACATAGGTGATGCCCTGTCCGTTTTCTCAAAAAACGGCGATGGTAAAATAACGGTAACGGTAGCAGCCGATCCATCGACTGCCGGAACAAAGGGAAATTGTGCGCATATTGTAACAACGGATTACGATGCTTTTTGGCAGTTGGATGTAACGTTGCCGGCAGGAAAAACCATTGCCGATTACGGAGCATTAAAGTTTGATATGTATACTTCTGCGACAGAATACAAACAAATGAATATTTATATTGACGGAAAACAATTTTATGTCGATGCCGGTTATCCTTCTCAAGGTTCGGCAAATACATGGAATGCCAAATCATATTCCTTGGAAGGTGCTACTACTACAGCGGATAACACGTTTACATTAGCGCTTGGAATATCTCACGAAGCCGGAAATTATTATATTACCAATGTCCGGTTGGAAGAAGTAATTTCCCCCGATCGCTATTTAACCCTCGATTTTGAAGGTTACACACTTGGAGAAAGTCTTCCCGTTATTTCAAAAAACGGCGACGGAAAGATAACGGCGACTGTAGTAGACGACCCATCGACTGCCGGAACGCACGGACAATGTGCGCATATTGTAACAACGGATTACGATGCTTTCTTGAGTTTGGCGGTAACGCTTCCGGATGGGAAAACCTTGGCCGATTATGATGAATTTTCGTTTGATTTATATACTGTTCAACAGGAATACAAACAAATGAACATTTATATTGACGGAAGTCAATTTTATGTTGATGCCGGTTATCCGGCTCAAGGTTCGGCGAATACATGGGTGACCAAAACGTATTCCTTAGCAGGCGCAACATCAGGCAATCCGGTTACGTTGGCATTCGGAATGTCTCACGAAGCCGGAAATTATTACCTGGACAACGTGACGTTGAGAGCCAAAGAAAATACAGGCGTCCCGGAAATATCCGTCGGCAAAACCGGTTACTTTTCCGATAACATCCTTTACGTAGGAAATGCACAAGCCGAAGAAGTATATGTTTATGATACGAATGGTCGATTACTGGTTGCGGTCAAAAATGTATCGACGGTAGATTTGACGAATTTGACTAACGGTATTTACATTGCCAAAATAATTGCCGGAGGTCAAACGGAAACAGTGAAAATTGCAAAATAAGTACATGACAGACAGCATTTAATGTCTGTTATTTTCAGCCGCGAAGAAGCAAAGACACAAAGGCACAGAATTAAAACTTCCCGTCTTTCTGTCTTTGCGATCCAGCGTTTAAAAAAATAAACCGGTTTTTGCGACCTTTGTTCAGGTCGGAATAATAAATAACGTATAATCATTATTTGTTCCAAGCCGGTTGAATTTCGTAACTTATCTCGCTATAGATTATTTATTTTTCTTTCCGTCATTTATATTATTCATTTTTAAAATTAATTATTATGAAAAAGACATTACTTGTCGTATGTGCCATATTTTTGAGTGCAGGTGTTTTTGCAGCAGATATTCCTTTTGATCAATATGGCAATGTTCAATTGAGCGACTTCGAAAATTATGCAGATAACCAAAAGGTAACCGTTACGTTGAGTGTCAGTAACGCTAATTCCAGTGTCGCTCCGGGTTGGGGTATAGGAACAATCAAGCCGATTAATTATTCCGGAAGTAATGCGGCACCTTATGATTTTGTTTGCAAAGCCGCTTCATCGGAAGGAGCAGAGAATGTTTATGAATTTACGATTGCCGATTTTAAGGATTATGCGAAAGAAAACGGAGTATATTATGTTGACCAGTATAGTCAAAGTGGCATCACCATTAATGTATATAACGGAGCAACCCTTGTCAGTATAGTCGTAAGTGCGGCTGTTATTCCGTTGGTTCCATCGACATCTCTTGATTTTGAGGGGGATGAGATTGATGATGCGTATCCGAGTGCGTATAGATGGGCTAATAACGATGTTGTGGCAACTGTTGAACCTGATCCGACTGGGGCCAGCGAAAAATCCCTGCACGTCATTGTAACGAATTATAATGCTTATCCTAGATTTACAGTTGAATTGCCGGATGGAAAAACATTGGCTGATATCGAAAAAATAACGTTTAATATTTATTTTATGCCGGGTTTCGGTGATCAAAATCAATATAAGCGTGTTAATTGTTACATCGGGCCAGAAGGCACTTCATTCTCGACAACTGTTGACCCCCCTGTCTCTGTTAATAATTTGATTTTGAATGATGCAACCGGAACATGGTTGTTGAAAGAAATTCCTTTATCCGAGTTATTATCTGATGATGGGTTATTAGCATTAAATACATTTGATATGGCGTTAGGTTTTAGTTATAACAATTCGAATTTTTATCTTGATAATATTAAATTTTTATCACAATCTACAGGGATCAATATACCGTCGATTACCGATAGTTATTATTATTCAAACAATACGCTTTATTTGAATGTTGTCGGTACAGCCCAAATTTACGATGTCAATGGTCGTCTTCTTATTTCGAGACAAAATGTGTCGACGATCGATTTGTCGAACTTGGCTAACGGTATTTACATCGCCAAAATAATCGCCGGAGGTCAAACGGAAACAGTGAAAATTGCAAAATAAGATTCCGAAAAGTTAATTTTTCAAAAACAAAAAATATTACCGGATATTTTCTGCAAAATATCCGGTAATATTTTTTATGGTTATTGTTCGATATTCTGTCGGACATGTTGTCTGATAGAAAGAATAATCAAAAACACAATAATCCTATTCTGCTACCCGATTCTTAATTCTTAATTCCTATTCTACCAATATTTTGTCCCTGACGGGACAAAAAACGACATTCGCTTATCTCGTCAGGGGTATTATATTGATAGAAAGTACGGGTTCTCCCTTTTACCTTGTCTAGTCAGGGACAAAATATTTATTTTCCGCTGCCTCCGCTACCACACGAAGGGCAGGGGGCAGCTATATCCTAGTTACTAAGGGTGTTTTTTAGAAATAAGGGTTAAAAAGTAGGAATAATTTTAACCTCACAACCTTTGTGTTGTGGGTGAGCTTATACTTCCCGATTCTTTTGTGCATTCCCGGAAAAACTCAAAAAAAGAATACTCAAGATTAATAACTGTTTTTTAGAGGTTGTTTAAATTTTGTATTGACGCCGAAGGCTGATAACCAAGACGGACTCCGATTGAATTTTAAACAGTTTCTTAAGCAGAAAATTTGTTTTGTTTTATTAACAGTATGTTCACAACTTTTAGTGGGAAAAAGTGGGTATATGTGGGAAAATATGTACCTTTACATCCGAATTATTGATGAATAAAAACGGATGTTGAATTTTTTGGGAAATATCGAAGCTAAGCTCGACAACAAAGGACGTGTAGCCATTCCCGCGCAATTTCGGAAGATATTGCAGACGGAAGGAGTCGAATCGTTGGTGCTGAAAAAAGATATTTTCCAAAATTGTTTGATCTTATATCCGACAAGTGTGTGGGACGAAAATGTGGCTGAATTGCGGAGTCGGTTGAATAAGTGGAATGCCCGTCATCAAGAAGTGTTGCGTAATTTTATGTTGGATGCCGAACGGGTGGTTGTCGATGCTTCGGGACGGATACTCATTCCCGGTCGATATTTGCAATTGACGGGAATAACTTCCGATATCCGATTTTTGGGAATTGATAACGTCATCGAGATTTGGCCGAAATCGCTGTTGGAAAAACCGTTGATGACCCCGGAAGAATTCAGTCAAGAAATTCAACATTTGATGAGTGAAGAATAAACCCGGAGTATTACCTTTGTAACGCATTTAAAAACAACATCATGTATCATATTCCCGCTTTATTGTACGAATGTATGGATGGATTGAACATCTGTCCCGACGGCACATACGTGGATGTCACATTCGGAGGCGGGGGCCATTCATGCGAGATTTTGAACCGTCTGGGGCAAAACGGACGGCTGCTCGGATTCGACCAAGACGCGGAGGCAAAGCAAAACATTCCCGAAGACGAACGGTTTACGTTTGTGCATTCGAATTTCCGTTTTTTATCCAATTTCTTGAGATTTCACGGCATAGATGAAGTCGACGGAATATTGGCCGATTTGGGCGTTTCGTCCCGACATTTCGATGACGCCGGACGAGGATTTTCGTTCCGTTTCGAAGGAAATCTGGATATGCGGATGAACCGGCAAAGCAAAAAGGACGCGGCTCAGGTATTGAACACCTATACAAAAGAACAATTGGCCGATGTTTTTTATCGTTACGGAGAATTGAATAATTCGCGAAAAATATCGGAAAGTATTGTCAATCAAAGAGAAAAAAAACAACTCGGATCAATCGGCGAATTTGTGTCCGTTATTCAGCCGTTTTTATCCAAAAAACAGGAAAAAAAAGAATTGGCACAGGTTTTTCAAGCGTTGCGGATGGAAGTCAACAACGAAACGGAAGTTCTTAAAAAAATGCTGCTTCAGGCCGGGCAAGTATTGAAACCCGGCGGACGATTGGTCGTTGTTTCATATCATTCATTGGAAGATCGTTTGGTCAAAAACTTTATGAAAACAGGCAATTTCAAAGGTGTTTTGGAAAAAGATTTTTTTGGGAATCCGTTAAGTCCCTTTAAATTAGTTACCAAAAAACATATTGTTCCTTCAGAAGAAGAAATTGCCCGAAATCCGAGAGTGAGAAGCGCTAAATTGAGAATCGCCGAAAAAATGAATTTATCGGAACAAACAACAAAATGACAGACAATAACAAGAAGAAAAAGAAAAAAAAGAGTCGGTATGCTTTCATCGGCGAAGTGTTGGGAGGAGACATCCTTGAAAAGGAAATATTCACCAAAAATATTTTGCTGATCGTGTGGATCGTTTTTTTGATCTTTGTATATATGAGTTACGGATACAGCGCATTGTCTGAACTGAAAGATATCGAAACGCTTCAAAAAGAAGAGATAAAAGTCAAAAACGAGTCCCTGAATCAATCGGTGGAATTGGTGACAAAAAGCCGTCGGGCCAACATCAACAATATGGTCGAAAAACGACATCTTGAATTGGAAGAATCTCAATCGCCCGTTTATGTTATTTCCGGGAAGTAAAGGATATGGAGAAAAAACGAATATTATTTGTATACAGTTTGTTTGTGGTATTGTTGAGCATCATTACGGGATGCATTATTTACCGCATTTTCTATTTCTCCATGGATAAAGGAGGTTGGGCTGCATACGGAGAACGTCGTTTGCATGTGGTCGATACCATTCCCGCCGAAAGGGGAAACATTTACGACTGTAACGAACATTTGCTTTCAAGCACATTGCCTCAATATACTTTTTACATGGATTTCGGGCAGATCGACTCATTTACATGGAGAGGATCGCAGGTGGTATTGGGAATCGGTAAAGAAGAAGCCCGGAAAACGAAAATGCGGAAAGCGTTTAATTATTATTTGGATTCGTTGTCTTACTGTTTGTCGAAAGAATTCGGAGACAGAACGCCTTCCGGGTATAAGCGTTATTTGCAGGATGGTGCCGACAAAAAAAGCGGTTATTACTTGGTGAGCCGTAAAAAGGCAACCTATCAACAAATGCTGCGCATCAAAGATTTTCCGTATTTCAGAATCGGAATGAAAGAGGTAAATATCGAAGGATATACAGCCTATAAATCTAACCTCAGCGGTTTGATTCCGATGGTAGAAGTGAAACGGGTGAAGCCTTACGGTTCGTTGGCTTCCCGGACTATCGGAGATATTTCCGCCAATAGATCGGCGGGTGGTAAAAACGGATTGGAATATGCTTATGATTCCTTGTTGAGAGGAGAGCCGGGACTCGGAAGGTATGTTTATGCCAGCATCAATAATCCCGTGAAAGGACGGAATGAAGCAAAAGCATTGGTTGTGACCATGAAAGAACCTAAATCCGGAAGCGATTTGGTTTCCACCATCGACATCGGTATGCAGGAAATAGCCGAAAAAGCATTATTCCGACAAGTGGTTGCCAATAATGCACGATTGGGTATGGTAGCGTTGATGGAAGTAAAAACCGGAGAGGTAAAAGCCGTAGCCAATTTGGCGAAAATGCCTGACGGAACTTATCAGGAAGTTCGAAATGAGATTTTGGTGGCCATGCTGGAACCGGGTTCCACCTTTAAAACCGCCTCCATGATGGCAGCATTGGAAGACAATGTCGTGAAAGTCGATGATCCTCCGATTTCCGGTGAACACGGAGTCTGGCAATTCCGGCCGGGCGTAAAACCCATCCGCGATCATAATTGGAGGCGGGGCGGATATGAGTCGTTGACCGTGCCGGAAGTAATTTATAATTCTTCCAACATCGGAATTTCCAAAATCATTATGCAGGGATACAAAAATAATCCGCAAAAATATATTGATCGGCTGAATGCCATCGGAGCCATTAAACCGATAAAAATAGAAATTCCGGGAACGCGGGATCCGGTGGTGAATAATCCGGGTACGCGGCATCAAAAAGATTCGACGTCGTTGTTGGGAGCATGGTCGGTAACCACGTTGCCCTGGATGTCGTTCGGATATGAATTTTACATGACGCCGATTTATACGCTGAACTTCTACAATGCCATTGCCAACGGAGGCGTGATGGTTCGTCCCCTATTTGCGAAAGAAGCGAAGCTCAACGATAAAGTAGTACAAACCTTCCGGACGGAAGTGTTGAATCCGGCCATCTGTACCCCGCCGACATTGGCAACCATTCAAAGCATGTTGCTTGGAGTGGTGGAAAAAGGGACGGGGAAGCCCGTGCGGTCGAAATACATGAAAATTGCCGGAAAAACGGGTACGACACAAATTCACGGAACCGATTTTACCAATGTTTCATTTTGCGGATATTTCCCGGCTGACGATCCGAAATATACCTGTCTGGTCATGTTATGCGGAGTAGACGGAAACTTGTCGGCCGGAGCGACGGCCGGAATCGTTTTCAAAAACATCGCCGAGCAAATTTATGTTGCACACATGAAATTACCGGTTGCAGCTGCAAAAGATACGCTGCATGTTTTGACACCCGTCATCAAGAAAGGAAATTTACGCGACACGAAAGAGGTGTTGTCGATCTTGAATCTGTCTTTTCATGATAATGCGGGGAGTGCCGAATGGATGAAGCAAAGCGAGGGACAAAATAATATTTATCTGGACTATATGACGCTTCCGAAAAACGTTATTCCCGATGTCACGGGAATGGGTGCCAAGGATGCTGTTTATGTCATGGAGAAAATCGGATTGAGAGTAAAACTTTCGGGGCTGGGAAAAGTAACCCGGCAAAGTCTTCTTCCGGGAAGCGGGTTCCAAAAGGGACAATTAATAACGATACAGTTGGATTGATAGATGATATTAGGGATGTTTTTTCTATTTTTGTGCGTTTAAAAAATTGTTATGAATACAAAATTGACCATTCAAACGTTGCTGAATAACATAAAAAACAAAAGTATCCATGGATCGGATGCCGGTGAAATTGTTGATGTTCATTCCGATTCAAGGAAAATACAACCCGGTTGGATGTTTATCGCCGTTCGCGGTACGCAATCCGACGGACACGATTATATCGCTTCTGCTGTGGAAAAAGGCGCCGCGGCTGTTGTATGCGAAACACTTCCCGATATGTTGAGCGACGCCGTTTGCTACATCAAAGTGGATGACAGCGCTGAAGCGTTGGGAATTATCGCTTCGAACCGGTTCGGGAATCCTTCCGCCAAGTTGAAATTGGTCGGAGTGACCGGAACAAACGGAAAAACAACCACGGTTACATTACTTTATCACCTGTTCAGGCAGTTCGGACATAAAGTCGGTCTGCTATCCACCGTATGCAATTATGTGGATGATAAACCGTTTGAAGCCACTCACACGACTCCCGATCCGATTGCCTTGAATGAATTGATGAAAAAAATGACGGATGCCGGATGTGAATATGCGTTTATGGAAGTCAGTTCTCATGCCGTGGATCAAAAACGGATAGCCGGATTGAAATTTGCCGGAGCTGTTTTTTCGAATATCACCCGCGATCATTTGGATTATCATAAAACGTTTGAAGTATATTTGAAAGCCAAAAAAGCATTTTTCGACCGGTTACCCCGCGAGGCATTTGCGTTAACCAATCTTGACGATAAAAACGGATTAGTCATGTTGCAAAACTCGAAAGCGCAGAAGTATACGTATTCATTGCACACCTTGGCCGATTTTAAAGGGCGTATTCTGGAAAATCATTTTGAAGGTATGCTTTTGGAAATCAACAAACGAGAAGTTGCGGTGCATTTTATCGGGAAATTCAACGCATACAATTTGTTGGCTGTCTTTGGCACAGCCTGCCTGCTGGGGAAAAACGAAGAAGAAGTATTGGTGCGATTGAGCACGTTAAAACCTGTTGCCGGACGATTCGAACCGATACGTTCCCCGCAAGGTTTCACGGCCATTGTCGATTATGCCCATACGCCTGATGCCTTGACGAATGTGTTGACAGGCATTCACCAAGTGATGGACGGTAAGGGAAAATTAATCACGGTGGTCGGAGCGGGCGGAAACCGCGACAAAGGAAAACGTCCGCTCATGGCGCAAGAAGCCGCCAAATACAGCGATACACTGATCCTCACGTCAGACAATCCGCGCTTCGAAGAACCCGAAGCCATTATTGCGGATATGTACGACGGATTGGATACCGTACAACGGAAAAAAACATTGACCATCACCGACCGGAAAGAAGCCATTAAAACTGCTGTGATGTTGGCCCGAAAAGACGATATCATCTTAATCGCCGGAAAAGGACACGAAAATTATCAGGAAGTGAAAGGCGTTAAACATCATTTCGATGATAAAGAGGTGGTGAAGGCGATTTTCGAATCATAGTATAAAGTTTCGCGATGCATTAAAATAATTGAATCATTTACATTAAGATAATATTATTCATGCTTTATTACCTGTTTCATTATCTCGATACGACATTTGATTTTCCCGGAGCCGGAGTATTTAAGTATGTATCATTCCGGGCAATGGCCACATTGATTTTATCACTGTTCATTTCCACCATCATCGGAAGGCGGTTGATCAATAAATTACAATTGATGCAAATCGGGGAAATCGTTCGGGATTTAGGATTGGAAGGACAAATGAGCAAAAAAGGAACGCCGACGATGGGAGGGGTGATCATCATTATATCAATCCTTATTCCGTGTTTGTTGCTCGGCCGTTTGGGGAATATTTACATGATTTTGATGCTGATAACCACTGCTTGGTTGGGGCTTATCGGTTTTTTGGACGATTACATCAAAGTATTCAAAAAGGATAAGGAAGGGTTGCACGGCCGTTTCAAAATCGTCGGACAAGTCGGATTGGGCATCATCGTGGCGGCCGTTATGTATTTGAGTCCGAACATCACGATTCGTGAAAATGTCGAAATTATAAAAGAAGGCGATATATTGCGCATCGAACATAAAAAAGAAAACATTAAACTGACCCAAACGACGATTCCGTTTGTAAAAAACAACAACCTGGATTATTCCGACCTTGTTCCGTTTGTCAAAGAATCGGCCAAGCAAAATGCCGGTTGGATATTGTTTGCGCTGGTTACTATTTTTATTGTTATAGCAGTATCGAACGGGGCTAATCTCACCGACGGATTGGATGGGTTGGCAACCGGAAGTTCGGCCATCATCGGGGTTACGCTGGGTATTTTGGCCTACGTGTCGGGGCATGTGGAATTTGCTTCTTACCTGAATATCATGTACATCCCCGGCTGTGAAGAATTGACGATCTTTATCAGTGCGTTTATCGGGGCAACCGTCGGGTTCTTATGGTATAATGCATTCCCCGCCCAAGTATTTATGGGCGATACAGGAAGTTTGACATTGGGTGGAATCATTGCCGTTTTCGCCATTGTCATTCATAAAGAATTATTGATTCCGATTTTATGCGGCGTATTCGTCGTGGAAAATCTGTCGGTGGTTTTACAGGTGGCTTTTTTCAAAATGACCAAAAGGAAAACCGGAGTCGGGAAACGAATATTTAAAATGACGCCGTTACATCATCATTTTCAGAAACGGGGATATTCGGGAGTGGAAGCTGTTATTCAACGGCCGGTTACACCGGTGCCGGAATCCAAGATCGTCGTTCGTTTTTGGATCATCGGAATTATTTTGGCTGTCATCACTCTGGTTACATTGAAATTGAGATAAATCGAAAAATGAAAAATAAAATAGTTATCCTCGGTGCGGGAGAAAGCGGAACGGGAGCCGCCGTTCTTGCGAAGAAAAAAGGATTCGACGTGTTCGTCTCCGATCTGTCGGAAATAAAAGAAAAATACAAAAATATACTGAATGAACATCAAATCCGGTGGGAAGAAGGCCGACACTCCGAAGACAAAATTCTGGTTGCGGACGAAGTGATCAAAAGTCCCGGAATTTCCGATAAAGTTCCGTTAATCAAAAAACTGACGGAAAAAGGAACGCCGATCATCTCCGAGATCGAGTTTGCCGGTCGTTATACTTCGGCAAAAAAGATTTGCATCACCGGCAGCAACGGAAAAACAACGACAACGACTCTGATTTATCATTTGCTTAAAAATGCAGGCTTGAATGTCGGACTGGCGGGGAATGTCGGAAACAGTTTGGCCTTTCAGGTTGTTGAGGATATATATGATTATTATGTGGTGGAGTTGAGCAGTTTTCAATTGGACAACATGTATGATTTCAAGGCCGACATTGCAATTTTATTAAATATTACCCCCGATCATTTGGATCGGTACGAGTATAAATTTCAGAATTATATTGATGCGAAATTCAGGATTATCCGGAACCAAACCGAAAACGATGTTTTCATTTATTGGAACGATGATCCGGTCATTCGGGAAGAATTGAAAAGAAAAACGATTAAATCACAATGCTATCCGTTTGCCGAAACCAAATCGGACGGAGTAAAAGCATACACCGAAAATAATCAACTGATAGTAAACACACCAAATCATACCTTTACAATGGAACAGGATTTATTGGCTTTAACGGGAGTGCATAATTTGTACAATTCGTTGGCAGCCGCAATTACCGGAAGTGTATTGAATATCAAAAATGAAGATATCCGCAAATCATTGAGCGATTTCAGCGGGGTGGAGCATCGTTTGGAATACGTTGCGAGCGCGAAGGGAGTTAAATATATCAACGATTCGAAAGCGACAAACGTCAATTCGTGCTGGTATGCCTTACAAAGCATGAAAACGCCGGTCGTGCTTATTCTCGGAGGAACGGATAAAGGAAACGATTATACGGAAATTGAAGCGTTGGTGAAAGAAAAAGTGCGAGCCTTGATTTATCTCGGCGTCGACAATAACAAGCTGCATGCATTTTTCGACGATAAAGTTTCGCAAACCGTTGACGCCCGTTCCATGCAGGAAGCCGTATCCAAAGCATACGAATTGGCCCGGAAAGGCGATGTGGTATTATTATCACCCTGTTGCGCAAGCTTTGATTTATTCAAAAATTACGAAGACCGCGGACAACAATTCAAAGAGTGCGTCAGACATTTATAAAGTATGGGTAAGATATGGATTTAGCAAAAAGCATATTCAGAGGAGATAAAGGGATCTGGGCCATATTTTTTCTCCTTTGTGTCATATCGATGGTAGAAGTATTCAGTTCGTCCATTGCTTTATCCAGTACGCAAGGAATACACTGGGCGCCGATCATGAAACATTTCATGCTGTTGATATTCGGGCTGTTCATCGTCATCCTTGTGCACAATGTCCCTTATCGTTGGTATTCGTCGGGAATGATTTTAGTTCCGATCTCTTTTATATTTTTGATCGCAGTGATGATTTGGGGCGAAGAAAGAGGAAATGCTTCCCGATGGTTTAGAGTGATGGGATTCCAATTTCAACCGTCGGAACTGGCGAAATTATCGATCATTATTTCCGTCGCTTTTTTGTTAAGCAGGATGCAGGATACGAAGGTTTCGCGGGATAACACGTTTAAGGTGCTGATGATCGGAATTTCCGTCATGTGTTTTACCATTATGTTGGACAATCTTTCAACAGCAGTATTGTTATTTTCGGTATGTATGATCATGATGATCATCGGAAACGTCTCATTGCTCAAAATAGGAAAACTTCTGCTTCCCGTCATCGGGTTGGTGGCGATGATGTATTTTGTCGCACCGTTGTTTGGTCGAGCCTCGGAAAACAGAGACGCCGATACGGAGCAAACGGAAGTTTCGTCCGGCATTATGGGGGCGTTTAATCGTATTCCGACATGGAGGAACCGGATCGACCGGTTTGTGGATTATGTTGTTCACGACAAATCGCCGAAAGAATACATGGAAGAAGACAAAAACTTTCAGCCGGGTTATGCCCGTATCGCTATTGCACGGGGAGGATTTTCCCCGAAACTGCCCGGAAACAGTTATGCCCGCAATTTTTTGCCCGAGGCCAATTCTGATTTTATCTATGCCGTGATCATTGAAGAACTCGGAATATTCGGCGGAATATTCGTCATCGGTTTGTACGTGGCGTTATTGGTCCGGTGCGGACGGCTGGTTCAAAAATGCCGGCGCAAGTTTCCCGCGTTTTTATTGATAGGTTGCGCGTTGATCATTTTTTGCCAAGCCCTTATGCACATGCTGGTATGTGTACATTTGATGCCTGTTACGGGACAACCGCTGCCGTTGATCAGTAAAGGAGGAACTTCTCTTTGTATTACGTGTGTTTATTTCGGCATCATGCTCAGCATCAGTCGCACGATCATTCCTTCCGAAATTTTGAAAGATAAAAATTTTGTGAAAGATTCTGAACAATTGCCGGAAAATAATGAACCGGATGACTCCGAAAACTCTGATGATGATCCGGCTCTTGCCGAAGCGGCAATCAAACAGGTCATGTACAAAGACAGTTTTCACGAAGATCCGCCCAAAAAACAGAATTAAATTTTAACGATAATGAGTAACTGGTTTGAATGTAAAGTCCGTTATGAAAAAACGATGGAAAACGGAATGCAGAAAAAAGTAACCGAGCCGTATCTGGTCGATGCGTTATCATTTACCGAAGCGGAAGCGAGAATCATCAAAGAAATGATCCCGTTTATCAGCGGAGAATTTACGGTATCGGACATTAAGCGGGCAAAATATGCCGAATTGTTTGAAAATCCCGACGGCGATAAATGGTACAAATGTAAAGTTCTTTTCATTACGATCGACGAAAAAAGCGCCGCCGAAAAAAAAACGGCTTCAAACATGTTGGTGCAGGCGCCCGACATTCAAACGGCATTGACCAACCTGACCGAAGGGATGAAGGGTACGATGGCCGATTACGAAGTCGCTTCCATCACCGAAACCACAATCATGGACATTTATCATTATGTCGCGGAAGAACCGGAATTCAATCGAACATCGCCGGTAAATTCCGACGATCAAAAAATTAACATGATGTGAGTGAAACAGCCGACAGATTATCGTTGATTAAGAACAGTCTTCCCGAGAATGTCCGGTTAGTGGCTGTATCGAAATTTCATCCTGTCGAAGCGATAAAGGAAGCTTACGATGCAGGACATCGTATTTTCGGAGAAAGTAAAGCACAGGAATTGCAGGCCAAATATCCGTTGCTTCCCGAAGACATCGAGTGGCACTTCATCGGCCATTTGCAAACCAATAAAGTAAAATATATCGCTCCGTTCGTTTCCTTGATTCACAGCATCGACAGCTTGCGCTTGTTGCAGGAAGTAGATCGGCAAGCTCTCAAAAATAACCGGAATATACCTTGCCTGCTTCAAATTCATATTGCCGAAGAAGAAAGCAAATTCGGCTTGGATTTTGAAGAATGCCGGAATTTATTGCAATCCGCCGAATACCGGTCATTGAAAAACGTAACGATTGCCGGATTGATGGGAATGGCGAGCAATACCGATGATAAGGGGCAAATTCGGAAAGAATTCAGTCGGCTGCATTCCTTTTTTAACGACGTCAAAAAAGAATTTTTCCCGAACGATCCGTTCTTTAAAGAACTTTCCGCCGGCATGTCCGACGATTATGTCCTTGCCGTTGAAGAAGGCAGTACACTGGTTCGGGTCGGCAGCAGAATTTTCGGGCAGAGAGAATATTGACAGAGTCAAGAACCAAAACGGGTGAAATGAATGTAAGAAAAATCCCATAATGATTCTTTGTATGT
Organism: Candidatus Azobacteroides sp.; assembly: GCA_009787405.1. Taxonomy (GTDB): domain Bacteria; phylum Bacteroidota; class Bacteroidia; order Bacteroidales; family WRGA01; genus WRGA01. The sequence goes on along the minus strand of WRGA01000123.1, from coordinate 33,254 downwards.
AGTATTATGAAATTAAATATTAAAATGATTATCGAATGTTGTACCTACCTATCCCCGCAGGTGGGGTGTAAAAAGTGTAATATTCGTTATTTTTGAAAAATCCGGGACGAAAAATGTTGTTTTCCGTCCCGTCAGGGACAACATATTGGTAGAAAGGAGAATTCCTCCGGAGACCAAAGTCCCGTCAGGGACGTGATGCGGGAAGGAAAACATTTTGTCCCTGACGGGACAAAAAGTGGAGGGGTGGTGTTTTTTTACCGATATAATGTCCCCGACGGGACAAAAAAGAACGAATATTTTTTTGAAACATTGATACATTTTTTATATCCCGCCTGTAGGAATAACCGTGTATAACATCCGATAATCATTTATATTAATAAGTACGCGGCAAAATTTAATATCTACTATTTTAAATGCGAAGATGCAAAGACATAAAGTCACAAAGAATTTAAACTTCACGTCTTTGCGCCTTAACGTTTAAAATATAAACCGTTTTTTACGCATACTTAATTTGTGTTTCTTTCATTAAAAATCTACTCATGATGATAAGCTTGTCCTTTAAGGATGGTCATGGCTCTGTAAAGCTGTTCCGTGAAAATCAGGCGGATCATTTGATGCGAAAAAGTCATTTTGGACAACGATATTTTATCGTGAGCTTTTTCGTATACTTTTTGAGAAAATCCATAAGCGCCGCCGATCACGAAAACAATTCTTTTCCCGCTTCCGGCCATTCTTTTTTCCATGTGAGCGGCAAATTTCAGGGAGGTGAATTCCTTTCCGTGCTCATCCAGTAAAATAATATAATCGCCCGGTTCCAAATAGTTTAAAATTTCGGTTCCTTCCTTTTCTTTTAATTGATCGGAATTCAAATTTTTGGCGTTTTTTACATCCGGAATCACTGTCAGGTCAAACGGAAGATAATGTTTGAGCCTTGTGGTGTATTCATCGACGGCGTCAATAAAATAACGTTCGGTTGTTTTCCCGACAACCAATAAGGTAACTTTCATATTATCAATTGTTTATTTTCATCGGATGACAGATTGGGAATTTTTTGACAATCGTATTCAAAGCAAAAGTATAAAAATATGAAGATATCCCGATTACCGGAAAATTATCTTTTGAGACAATAAAGTTTTTTCTTACTTTTGTTGACTTGTTAAACACTTGAAACAGGATATAATATGATTCGTAATTTGCCATTTCTGTCAGCCATAATTCTCGGATTTGCCTTGTCCTTAAATGTTTTGTCCCAAACAACAAACAACTATCGGGTCGTTCAGATAAACGGGATCAACTATTATATCTATACCGTACAGCCTGCCGAAGGACTTTATTCTGTTTCGAAGCGTTTTAATATTTCCCGAGACGACATTATGGCGGCCAATCCCGAAATTAAAGACGGACTGAAAAACGGACAGGAAATACGGATTCCGATAAAAAATGACGGATCGACTTCAACTCCGACATCAACGGCAGTCCGGCAATCAAACGCATTCAATCATACGGTTTCGCCCGGAGAAACACTTTACTCCATAGCCGCGTCCTACGGAACGACAGTGGATGAAATCTGCCGGCTGAATCCCGAAATCGAAAAAAACAACGTGATCAAGGTCGGAAGCATCCTTAAAATACCTCAACAAGGAAATGGCAACGTATCCGACGATTATATTTATCATACCATTCAGGAAGGAGAGACGCTGTATTCCGTGAGCAAAAAATACGGGTTGACGGTGGATGGAGTATTGGAAACAAATCCCGGATTATCACCGGCAACGTTTAATACCGGAAAAGTCATTCGTCTGGATGCAAAAAAAGTAAGCGCTTTTCAAAAAGCAAAAGCCGAAAAAGAAAAAAACGAATCCGGAACATTTCTGTATATCGCCGAGAAAAACGAAAAAATCGAAGAGATTGCGACCAAATTTAACGTATCGGTATCGGAATTGAAAAAAGTGAATCCGGATCTTCCAAAAAAACTATCGAAAGGACAGAAAATTCAAATTCCGTCCCTGAAGTCCAAAATTCCGGATATTCCGGCGCAACAACAACCCCCGACGCCGGTAAAATCGGCCGCTTCCGTCAATACGACGCCTCAAATCGCTCTGTTATTGCCTTTTATGTTGAATGATAACAGTAAAAAATCGGAGCGCGATAAATTTGTCGAGTATTACGAAGGATTCCTGATGGCGTTGAACGAAGCGAAATCAGACGGGTTTTCGGCGAATGTTTATGTATATGACACCAATACGAATGAAGCCGATGTCAAAAAAATTCTCGAACGGAACGAGATGAAAAAAATGAATTTGATCATCGGTCCTGTTTATGACAATCTGATTCCCGCCTTATCATCATTTTCCTCCGCCAATAATATTCCGCTGGTTATTCCTTTTACCTCCAAAAACGACAGTTATCAAACCAATTCGAATATTTTTCAGATCAATACCCCTCAAAATTATTTGTACCCGAAAGTGTGCGAAGCCTTTATCACAGAATTTAAAAAATACAATGTCATTATACTTCGTTCGGGTGGAAGCGCCGATGACAAAACAGACTTTATTTCGTCTCTGACTTCCGCTTTGAAGCAGGAAGGCATTGCTTATCGTGACGTAACCTTGTCCGAATCGTCGGCGACGGGTACTTTGGAAGCGGCATTATCTTCAAGCAAAGACAATATGATCGTGCCGGTTTTCAGTACATCGGCGTCTTTGGATAAATATTTACCCCAAGTCATTAAGCTGAAAGAAAATAAACACGATCTGACCATTAAACTGTTCGGTTATCCCGAATGGCAGACCTATTCCAAAAACATTCGGAACAAATTCCTGCATCCGCTGGATACGTACATCTATTCTATGTTTTATGCCGACATGTCTTCATTTTCGATAACCCGGTTTCGAACTGAATTTACGAAAGCGTACAGTAAAGATATTAAATTGTCATTTCCCAAATTCGGATTGTTGGGATATGATACCGGAAAATATTTTTTGAAAGCATTGCAAAAATACGGAACTGATTTTCAGTCTGATATAAGTTCGTTTTATCAATCGGGTTTGCAAATGGATTATCATTTCGAACGGGTGAATTATTGGAGCGGATTCATCAATAAAAGCATTTATTTTATCCGATATAATCCCAATTCGAATATTGACGCTACGGTTTACCGTTAATTGCATGTAAAGAATATATCCGGAAAGTTAAACGGAATATTATCGGAAGTCGGCACCGGCTGATAACTTCCGATAATTTCTTTTGTTCCCGGAATGGATATAACCTGATTTTTGACATACACTTATTAGTTTTAAATGATTATCGGATGTTGCACCTATCTATCCCCCAAGTGGGATGTAAAAATGTACTATTCGTTTTTTTGTCCCGCCGGGGACAACATATTGGTAGAAAGGAGAATTTCTCCGGTGTCCAAAGTCCCGCCGGGGACGTAATGTGAAAAAGAAAACATTTTGTCCCCGGCGGGACAAAAAAAGACGAATATTTTGAAATATTGACACATTTTTTGCATCTCCCTGCAGGGAGAGTCGGGCATAACATCCGATAATCATTTAGTTTTATTATAAATCAATTAATCATTGTCGTCATGAAAAAATTATTGTTACTGTTTTCTGTTTCGATTTTAATGTTTTCTTGTTCATCGGGGCCGGACAAAGTTGCCGAGAAATTTCTGACTAACTTGTCAAAAGGAAAAGTCGATGAAGCCAAGAAATATGCCACCGAATCCACCGGGAAAATGCTTGATTTCATGAGTACCATGAGTTCCGTTCCCGTAGATCCGGATTTTAAATTCAAACCGCAGAGAGATTCAATCGTCGACAACAGAGCTTGGGTATATTTTATAAATAAAAGAGGTGAAGAACAATCGGTACAACTTGTAAAAATCGATGGCGATTGGAAAGTCAACATGGAGTCGAATAAGTAAAACGCCGTTTCTTTTTTGTTTTTTGATCTTGTGCAATGCTTGCGGCGGTATCGGAGTAAAACAAGATGCTGAAACAAAAACCGAATCTTTGACATTTGATTTTGTTTTGAACGGAGATATTATTTACCGGTATGGGAACGGATATTTTTCGAGATATTTCAGGGATTTTTCGGAAAAGGAAAAAATATATTCCCATGCCGGGATCATAGAGATAAGACATGACTCGATATTTGTGATACATTCCGAAGCTGATGAATTTACGGGAATCGGCGGGGTGAAAGAAGATCCGTTGCCCGTCTTTATGGAAGATGCATTTCCCTGGGCTGTTTATCGGCCGGATGTTCCTCAATCCGTGCGGGATAAAATCGTTGAAAAAGCCTTGGGGTATGTACGGAAAAAGACACCTTTCGATCTGAGCTTTGATGCAGGCAGTGATGAATCATTATATTGTACCGAATTGATTGCCGTTTGTATGAATAAAGCCTCGGGCAAAACATTGGTCAGACCCGGAGTCCGGGTAAAAGGAAAACAATTTTATTCGATTGATGATACCTATTTGATAAAAGAAATGAAATTGGTATATAAATCGGATCAAGCTGAAACCGGAAAGTGAAAATAAAATATATGAGTCATTTTCACTTTTAATTTTCAACTTTCAATTTTCAACTCTCAAAGGATGAACGCTATTTTTAAAAACACTGTTTTTGTTATATGGTTGAGTTTGGTTGTTTGTGCAAATAGCTTTGCACAAGAGCAAAGATTCATTCCCGAATTATCGATAGGCCCTTTTGTCGGAACCACTTTATCAAAAGTATCATTCAGCCCTAAAATGAAAGAAAGCTACAGGACCGGAGGAATATTCGGGGTAAAACTCCTGTATGTCACCGAAAATCATTTGGGTTTTTTGTTGGAGCCGAGTTATTGTGTTGTCGGGTGGAAAGAAAATTTTGCCGATTATAACCTTGCCGACACCGGCACATTAGCATATTCCCGTTCGATCCGGTATTTTGAATTTCCGTTTATGACACATATTTATTGGGGAAACAAATACCGGTTCTTTATTGATATGGGGCCGGTAGCCCGATTTTTGATCGGAGACAAGGAAAATTATAATTTTTCTTTGGATGATGCTCCGGGCACCAACGGAGCCGGATATTACGGTGTTCCGATCGACAAAACATTCGATTACGGCATTGCCGGAGGAATGGGGGTTGAGTTTCGCACCGGTATCGGAAGTTTTTTGTTGGAAAGCCGTTACTATTACGGATTGGGAGATGTTTTCAACAATCACAAAAAAGATTATTATGCCAAATCTTCCAATCAAGACATTTACATCACGCTGTCCTATTTATTGCCGTTGAAAAAATAAAACAACCCGTAGTGTCATAAATTAACTGACAGTTTATTATAAGACGCCGGTTATCGTAGTGTTTATCTCTCAAATCAAGTCAATTCATGACACTACCGAATTCAAGCCCGGTTTATCGTATTCTGTCCATGGATTTTATCAATGCTTCATCTTTTTTGATAAAATACACGGCCAAATAATTAAAAATGAAAGCAATGACAGGCAGAACCGCACCCGCATGCAAGTGGATGACTGATTGATTTTGATTAATGATCACTCTGAAATAAACGATGCAGGCATAAAACAACAAGATAAAAACGGCATTTAAAAAACACAGTTTAATTTGAAGAGAGCGTTTTTTGTAACAAAAAATAATGATTAACGAAAGAACCAAAATATCTGCAACCAATATCAGTAAAGTGTGTTGTAAATAATCGGGAATAAAATTCAGACTGTCGACATTATCGAATAAATAATAATTCCCGGTGATTTGAGACGTGACGTCAATATTTAACACCGGGATAAAAAACAAAACAATCATGCATATAACAATGCCGAACAAATATAAGGTTTGAATCCGTTGAAGCATATCTTTTGTTTTTAAGAATCGGGAAGCAAGAGCCGTGCGCCAAGACTTCGATCATAAATCCTCGTAAGCCTTGGCTTTTGTCTCTTGACGCTCAATATTATAATTTATCTTTTTCTTTTGCCGGATTTTTGTAGTAAATTTTTCCGTCGAGATATTCTTGAGCGGCAATAAGAGTCGGTTTGGGTAATTTCTCGTAATAACGGGAAATCTCTATTTGCTCTCTGTTTTCGAATATTTCTTCCAAATTGTCGGAATAAGAAGCAAAATCTTGCAGTTTTTTGCCTAAATCGTTTTTAATGGCCTCACTGATTTGATTTGCCCGTTTACTGATGATGCGCACCGTTTCGTAAACGTTTCCCGTATCTTTCGATATATCCAACATATCTCTCGTTATGGTACTTGCCGGAGCATTGGTTTTTCTGTAATCCATACTGTAAATCTATTTTAACTTTTTATTTTGCTTAATGTTCTCGATAAAATTTGTTCGGCCTCTTTCCTGTATTTTCCGACCGGGAAATCTCCGATATATACATAATACTCGTCGACGACTTCCCGGAAACGTTCTTGTTCTTTTGCGGCAACACTATGAAAAGCCTGTTCGTATTTGGAACGTAAAATAAGAATGCGGAAATCTTCTTTATATTTGGTGTACGGATAATCTTTCAGCGCATTTTCGGCAGTGATCACACAACTCAAGTAATTGTTTCCTCCGTAATTACCCAGATTATAATACAATTGTGAATTGATCAAAGCCTTCTTGGCCAATTTTTCCTGCAAAGAAAAAATCACATCCAGCGCTTCCTGCTTCCGTTCGCTGCCCGGATAATATTCCAAAAAAGATTGCAGCTCGCTGAGCGCCCTGTAAGTCGTTGATTGATCCAACTCCGACGCAGGCGATTCCAAATAAAAGCCGTATCCGTTGTAAAAGCGGGATAATTCGGCATATTCCCCCTTGGGATAAGTATTATAATAGGAGGTGAAATATTGGCTTGCCGTAGTATAATCCCGTTGTCCGTAATAACTTTGCGCCAACAAGTACAACGATTCTTCCGCTTTGTCCGTTCCTTTGAAAAGAGGAACCAATTCGGTCAATAATGTGGCGGAACGATCATACTTTTTTTCGGAAAAATACTTTTTGGCGTAGCTGTATTTCTGAACAGGGTCTGTTATTTTCAGTACCTTGTTATATTCACCGCAAGATACGTTCAATAATAACAGAGGAATAAAATACAATAAGACTTTGATTTTCATGCAGAAACAATTGTTTTTAGATCCGGATGATACCGTGATCCGGTTTTTGCTCTTACAAAACAGGGGCGTAAAGGTAGTAAAACCCTTCGGATAAATAAAATAAATCAAACATTTTTAACAGCATTTGATGACGCCGATTCCCGGAAGAGCAGCCGGAATGACTTTTCCCGATTGCACTTTTGCCCCTTTGAAACAGTCGTTGGTGATCAACAGATTTCCGTCCAGATCGATGTAATCGGCTGAAGATGCGATTTGCGAAGCAGCTGATATGGCGCAGGAAGTTTCCGTCATACAACCGAGCATGATTTTCAGATTCATTTTTTTTGCCCGGTCGATGATTTTAACGGCCTCGTTTAAACCCGTACATTTCATCAATTTGATGTTGATTCCCGAAAAAACGTCTTTGACGGCGGCCAAATCCCCGATGCGTTGAAACGATTCGTCGGCGATGGTCGGAATCGGACTGTGCGCCGTCAACCAGGCCATATCATGACATTGTTCCGCGGGCATCGGTTGTTCTACAAACACAACGTTTTGACTTTTACACCAATGCAACATGTCGAGTGCAAAATATTTATCCGTCCATCCTTGATTGACATCGACGCAAATCGGTTTATCCGTGACCGAACGGATGGTTTCGATCATCATTTTATCCGTTTCCTTGCCGAGTTTGACCTTGATCATCGAATAAGCGGAAGCCTCTTCCGCTTTCTTTCGTACCGCTTCCGGCGAATCGATTCCGATGGTGAACGATGTTGCGGGTGCTTCTTCGGGATTCAGTCCCCATAATTCATAACAAGGTTTGCCTTTTATTTTTCCGGCCAAATCATGAATGGCGATATCGACCGAAGCTTTTGCGGCGGTATTTCCGACGTCAATGCCGTCGACATACCGCATAATTTCCCCGATGAGAGTCGTCGATGAAAAGCCGCTTAAATCAATCCGTTGCAGAAATTTCATGACCGATTCCTGAGTTTCGCCCAAATAGGGCGGGAGAGAAGCCTCTCCGTATCCGGTGAAATCACCGTGATGAATCTCCGTTAAAATCACCGGCGTAACCGTTCGGGACGAATTTGCCAACGTAAAAACGTTTTTCAGTTGTAAGGTATATGGATAACAGACTAACTGCATAACACTAATTTTTGGAGGCACGAAAATACAGGAAAAGACATTACCGGCAAAATCAATCGTATTCGGGAATATCCGGTCGGATAACAGGTTCAGATAAATTTTTTTGAAAAATTTTGAATGATTTTAGAATATCCGGATATTTTTTGTACATTTGCCCACTCTATTGAGAATTATAATCGGACAAACTTTGACAATTAGAAATAATGTTATTTTTTAGTTCATTTATTTTTCAAGAGAAACACAAGACAAATTTTAATTCATTAAAAAATGAACATTTACGTTTCTAATTTAAGCTTCAAAGTAAGCGATGAAGATTTAAGGCAGGTATTTGAAGAGTATGGCGAAGTATCTTCCGCCAAAGTGATAACCGATCGTGAGACAGGACGCTCAAGAGGTTTCGGGTTTGTAGAGATGCCCGATCAGGCAGCTTCTTTAAAAGCGATTGAAGAGTTAAACCAAGCTGAATATGACGGAAAAGTAATTACCGTAAACGAAGCCCGTCCGAAAGAAGAAAGACCCCGTAACAATTTCGGCGGCGGCGGCAATCGCGGCGGTTATAATTCGGGACGCGGCGGCAGCGGCGGCGGTAAACGTTGGTAAATGTTGTTTAATCTGAAAGCGAAATCAGGATATTAAAACGCCGGATTTGATTTTCGGCGACCGGAATAAAAGACGAAACTTTAGAAGGTTTCGTCTTTTTAGTTTTATAAGCACCATGATCCCTTTGTCTCCCGTCAGGGACAAAATATTGGTAGAAATTGAATAATTCCTCGCACAGATTACACGGATTCCGCGGATTTTTTTAATGGATATTTTCAAAATCCGTGAAATCCGTGAAATCTGTGCGAAAATAACGGGAATAAAATACTACTACCTTCGATATCCGGTGAAAAACCACACCCCGGTACCGTTCTCCCGCTGCTGCGCATAGCCACCGGAGTCTGCCCCGATTTAGGGGTTAAGAAATACAATTTACCGGATATGAACGAATAAGGAAACCCTTATTCACAAAGGAACGTTTAGTAGCAGAGGGATAACATCTAACCGCCGCCCTTATTCCTTTCTTTTTCGGACAGGGTCTTTTGGCAAAACCCTTGTACAAAAATAAGGGAAATTGGTTATATAGATTCTTGCCTTGCCACTAAGCGGACTTTATCACGAACAAGGATTTTATCTGATTGACATCATTCCGATTAGATTTCTTAACCACGAAATCGGGGCAGACTTAGGTGACTATGACGAAAGACGCTATGCCGAGTTCGGAGTCGGACTGCAAGTCCTTTTGAATAAACAAGCGGACGGACAGCATGTCCGCCACGGCAAAGCACTTCCCTTTGTCTTATTTACTAACCAAATATTTTTAGTTCTTTTGTTGTTTCTCTTTTCTTTTATCCAATTTCTTTTTATTGAAAAAGAACAACCCTTTACTCCCTGAATCACTACCATCTTCGACAGGCAGTATTTTAATTTTTAATTTTTTCATTTTTTATACAATTAAATTTGTAAAGTAATCATTAATATATTTTTTTCTTAATTTCATTATTTTGGAAAAATCGCAATTTCTTGCATTAGCCAAACTTGATTCATAATAATTGTATTTATCTATATCATCGGCATTAGATAATATATAACCGTCAGCTGTAATTATTAATTGTTTTACAAATGGCATATCAACAAACTGCAATACAATTTCAACGATATGTCCATCAATATTCCAATATATAGGTTCGCCATCTTCTAAATACAACTTTAATTTTTCTGACATAAAATGCTCGTTATTAATCAGATATTCCGTATAAAAATCACTGATACAAAATTTTAAGTCTATCTTATGGTTTATGTGTTTTAGTTGTATTATCTTTTTGATTGAATTTTCTATAAGGTTTAAAAAATCAATAGGTGAAATCATATTTATATAATTTTGTGTAGCACTACCTACAAAATGTATAGGTGCAGCAAATATCTTTGTTACTTTCTTTTCTATCAATATGTCCATTAAATCCAAAAAGTAATCTTTATTTATTTCTGATAAAGTAGTTGAAGTACTGATTTTGTCATTAGGTAGTAAAACCCCTAATGTTGTTATCAATTTATCAAAATGATTATTTCCACGAATAAAATCATTAATGTCTTTTGTCCCCTCAATACTAAATTCAATATAATCTAAGTTTGTCAATAAAAGATTTTTATATATATGTTTTTCAACACTTACACCATTACTTACAATGCCATAGAATAATCCATATGTATCCTTTCGTTCCGAAATATAGTTTAATATAGGAAACAAATCATTATTTAATAATGGTTCTTTACCTGAAAAATGAAAATGTTTAATCCCATTTTGTATTGCATTTTCTATGATGCCAATCCATTCATCAATCGATAATTGGTTTTTGCTTGGTAATTTATCACCAAAATAGCAATGTTTACATTGCAGATTACATTCTTGGCTAATAAAACACTCTAAAGTAATAATACTATTATTCAAATTTTCAATACGATATTTTTCTTTCAAAATAGTATCCGCATCAAGCATATCTTTTAAGTTAATCATTGTATTTTCAAATTTTAGTGTGTTTAGTTAATTAGGTGTTGTAAGTTTTTATAAATTATAATATAATCCGTCATTTCATCTGGATTTTCAATTTCGTAAGAAAAAATATCTTTTTCTTTTGCTATTTTTCGCAAGAATGAAGGAGTTTTTGAAATTTTATATTGCCAAAGTGATATTTCATCAAAAGTTTGTTCTTTGTGAGGAATAAATGTATGTTTGATTTTTTTTGTTGTTTTTGAATAACAGGTAGATAATGTAACATAGCCACCGTCTATATCAAACATTTTAGGCCAAGTCCACGAAATTTCTAATGCAATAAGAGAACCCGCTGTTTTTCTTTTTTCATAAGAAACAGTATACTCTTTGTTATTACTTTCATCAGATGTAGAGATATTAAGGGGGGTAGGGGTACTATCACTGATATCTTTAGCAGTAATATCTATTTTATCACTCCGAGAATGCGAGATTGAATCATTACTAATAATAAACTTAAAGTTATCCGAATCTCTTGATAATATCCCATGTATTCTCATTATTGTTTTTGAGGCTTTACACTCGTCGAATCCACTAATTTCTGTGATTTTTTCCAATAATGTTATAGACATATTGTTATTAATATATTTACTTCTTTCTTGTTTTTTATGTATACCACCCATAAAATTACCCTCAATTATTGGTATAATACCCTCATTTTCAAGTTGTTGTATGCGTTTATTTAATCTATATATGTGTTTGTATAATCCATACAAAATAATAGCCAAAATAATAAATACGATTACAACCCAAGTCCATACATTTGTAACAATAGATAACAGATAACGTTGATTTTTAATTGCGTCTATTATACCATATATAATTGTAATAATAGCAGCCATATAACCTATATATAATAAAATTTTTTTCATACTAAAAAAATAGTTTTAAATAATTATATCTTTCTATAAAATCGTATATACATTTCGCTCACATCATCCAAATGGACAATTTAACCTTCCGCGAGGTGTTCTACAAGCATTTCGATAAGCGCTATGAATACTCCCTCCCTGTCGACAGGGGATTACACTATCCGTTAAGAATCCGTAATCATGTCTTATGTTTTCGAAAAATCGGAACAAATAGTGCTTACTGGCACCGTTTTTTGTCTCTATATCACACAAAAAATTTTTTATGAATCATCTGATGACAAAAATACTGCTTTTATGGATAAAAGTAATTGAAATTCGCAATTTTTTTTGGCAAAAATGTATTTTTTCGCCAGATTATGCTTTGTAGCTCTTGAAAAATATTGTAATTTTTAGTTTTAGAATTTTTAGTCATCCGCTATCGTGCGGCAACAGGGCATGGTAAAAAGAGAGGCACCGAATTTTTTACCAATATAATACCCTTGACGGGATAAGCGAATGTCGTTTTTTGTCCCGCCAGGGACAATATATTGGTAGAAAAAATCCGGCACCTCATCTCCTTGTCCCGTCAGGGACAAAATATTATTCCGGATTTTTAAAATAGATCTCTTGTCAAATTCAGTATCAAATCATTTTAATAATTCCATTCATTTATCTCCCCAAAGGGCTTTGGGTGAAGGAGGCGATTTTTTCTACCGGTATTCTGTCCCTGACGGGACGGTTTCATTTGGAAATTCATCGTTAAATGAATCATTTTCAATGATATTGACAAAAAAATATGCAATTCTTATCTCCCTTTTATTATTTTCACATTTATTAACAAACCTCCATATAAAACTATTTATCGGAATACTTTTTATCTATCAATATAATCCCTACTTTTGCGCCAAAATTTAGTTTTTGGTCTTTTCATCATAAAAGTCGAAAATGTCGGTGGGATCAGCTGCCGCTTATTTGAAAAAACGATTGATTTACATTCAATAATATGAATTCTGCTTTATTTATAGCCGTAGTTTTAACAGCCGTCGTCATGGTGGCGGGCGCTTTGGCGATCGCCGCGCTTATTGCCCCGGCTTCGTTTAACGTTCAGAAGGGAGAGCCTTATGAATGCGGTATTCCCACTCGCGGGACTTCTTGGATGCAGTTCAAAGTGGGATATTATTTGTATGCCATTCTCTTTTTGATGTTCGATGTGGAAGCGGTTTTCCTTTTCCCGTGGGCTGTTATCGTAAAATCTTTGGGAGTCGTCGGTTTGATAAACGTATTGTTCTTTGCGTTCATCCTGATTCTGGGATTAGCTTATGCATGGAAGAAAGGAGCGTTGGAATGGAAGTAAAAGGCATCTATATTAAAGGAGTTAAAAACGAAGAGTTTAAAGATACCGAATATCTTCAAAAATATTACGTGGAAGAGCTTCAACAAAACGGATCAAACATCGTGATCGGCGCTTTGGATGATTTGCTCAATTGGGGTCGGTCAAATTCGCTGTGGCCGTTGACCTTTGCCACAAGTTGCTGCGGTATTGAATTTATGTGTGTCGGCGCCGCACGTTTCGACTTTGCACGTTTCGGGTTCGAGGTAACCCGTTCGAGTCCTCGTCAGGCCGACGTGATTGTGGTTGCCGGAACCATTGTCTATAAAATGGCTCCCGTATTGAAACGCCTATATGATCAGATGGCCGAACCGAAATATGTGATTGCCATGGGCAGTTGTGCCATCTCGGGAGGGCCTTTTTGCGAATCGTATCATGTCGCAAAGGGAGTGCAGGAAATCATCCCCGTGGATGTATTCGTACCCGGTTGTCCGCCGCGTCCCGAAAGTCTGTTGTACGGAATGATGCAATTACAGCGGAAAGTGAAACTCGACCGGTTTCTGGAAAGCGCCCAAAAATCGAAAAAGCGGAGAAAAGAAGCCGTCAGGGAGATCAGGGAAAACGACGGTAAATTAAAGTAACATGGAATTAAAGGAGAAAATATTGAAACGGCTTCCCGATGCGGGATTTGAAGATGCACAATATCCGACGGTTACGGTAGAACCGGATAAATTACACGAGTTGGCGTCAATGCTTTGCCGGGAAGAAGGATATGATTTTCTGGTTTCTTTGACCGGGGTGGATTGGGGCGATTCTTTAGGGGTTGTTTATCACTTGGCCCGGTCGGGCAACCCGTTGGATATGATTGTTTTAAAGACGGCTACGGCCGACAAAGAACATCCTCAATTATTCAGTGTCACCGATTTGTGGGAAACGGCAAATTTGAACGAGCGCGAGGCATACGGGCTGCTGGGAATTAACTTTATCAACCATCCCGATATGCGTCGTTTGTTTTTGAACGAAAAATGGAAAGGATTTCCGCTTCGAAAAGATTATGACGCCTCTCCCGAAAACAATCCGTTGTCGATAGAAAGTGAACCGTTTTCCGATAAATTACGGAGTCTGTCGTTTACGACTCAAGGCGATATTATCGAAAAAGAAAAAGAACTGTTCGGAAAGGAAGAATATGTGGTGAACATCGGCCCGCAACACCCGTCGACGCACGGAGTGCTTCATTTCCGTGTTTCACTCGACGGGGAGTTGATCCGTAAAGTGGATCCGAATCTGGGGTATATTCATCGCGGGATCGAAAAGATGTGTGAAAGCATGACTTACCCGCAAATGCTCCATTTGACCGACCGGCTGGATTATCTTTCCGCCCATATCAACCGTCATGCGCTATGCTCTTGTATTGAGAAAGCGGTGGAGATCGAGGTTTCGGAACGGGTGGAGTATATCCGTACCATGATGGACGAATTGCAGCGTATTGCTTCCCACTTGCTCGGCTGGTCGGCCATGTGTATGGACATGGGAGCTTTGACCGCATTTATTTACGGTATGCGCGATCGCGAAAAAATCATCGATATTTTTCAGGATACTTGCGGCGCCCGATTGATCATGAACTACAATGTTATCGGAGGCGTCATGTATGATCTTCATCCCGATTTTCAAAAAAAGGTCAAAGAATTTATTCCTTACATGCGGAAGATCATGAAGGAGTATCACCAAATATTTACGGGAAATGTCATTGCCGACGAACGGATGAAAAGCATCGGCATTTTGTCGAAAGAGCAGGCGGTGTCTTATGGAGTCACCGGCCCTTCGGGAAGAGCGTCCGGGTTCAGTTGCGATGTGCGCAAACATCGTCCTTATGCAGCTTACGGTAAGATTAAATTCAACGAAGTACTCCGTGAGGAAGGCGATACGTTTGCCCGTTATATGGTTCGTTTGGATGAAATTCTCGAATCGTTGAATATTTTGGAACAATTAGTGGATCATATTCCGGAAGGCCCGTATCAAGCAAAAACCAAGCCGATCATCCGTATCCCGGAAGGCGAGTACTTCCAATCGGTGGAGGCAGCCCGCGGATTATTCGGAGTTTATATATGCAGTAAAGGAGACAAAAGCCCTTATCGCTTGAAATTCCGCTCACCCGGATTAAGTTTGGTGTCGATTGTCGATTTAATTTCAAGAAATGAAAAAATAGCCGACCTGATTGCCATCGGCGGTTCGTTGGACTATGTGGTTCCCGATATTGATCGATAAAACGGGATAAAAAAGAACGAATAATATTACCTATATGTTTGATTTTAAAGTACTGACTCAGTGGATTGACCAAAGTTTGCGGGCATTGAACCTGCCTGATTTCGGCGTATTGGTCATTGAGCTTGTTCTTGTCGGCATAGCTCTTTTGGCCGCTTATGCTATATTGGCTATTATTTTGATATGGTTCGAGCGGAAAATTTGCGCGTGGTTTCAATGTCGTCTCGGCCCGAATCGTGTCGGAATATTCGGACTTTTGCAGACGTTTGCCGATACCATAAAAATATTGCTGAAAGAGTTGATCCCCATCAACAACAATGATAAAATATTATTTTATCTGGCGCCGTTTATCGTGATTTTGTCGTCCATGCTGTCGTTCGGAGCATTGCCTTTCGGCAAAGGCTTGCAGGCGATCGATTTCAACATCGGAATATTCTATATGATGGCCGTGTCGTCGTTGGGTGTTTTGGGCGTTTTACTTGCCGGTTGGTCGAGCAACAATAAATTTTCGATGATCGGAGCGATGCGGAGCGGAGCACAAATGGTCAGTTACGAATTGTCGGTCGGATTGTCTTTATTGACGATGGTGATTTTTGCCGGTTCGATGCAGCTTTCGCAGATTGTGAATCAGCAGGCGGATTTATGGTTTATTTTCAAAGGTCATGTTCCCGCTTTGATTGCTTTTCTCGTTTATTTGATTGCCGGACATGCCGAAACAAGCCGCGGGCCGTTTGACCTGCCCGAAGCGGAATCGGAATTGACGGCGGGTTATCACACCGAATATTCGGGTATTCAATTCGGCTTTTATTATTTGGCCGAATATTTGAACATGTTTATCATTGCGGCGATTGCCACCACCGTTTTCTTGGGCGGATGGCAGCCTTTGCATATTCCCGGGTTGGACGGATTTAATCATGTCATGGATTATATTCCGACTCCTGTATGGTTTCTGGGGAAAGCTTTTTTCTGCATTTTTCTTTCATTGTGGGTGCGGTGGACGTTTCCCCGTTTGAGAATAGACCAGCTTTTACATCTGGAATGGAAATATTTATTGCCGCTTAATTTATTGAATATCTTATTCATGGCATTAATCGTCATATTCAAATGGCACTTTTGAAATTACGAATTAAAAATTACGACCGGATCATTTGAATATTTAACTTTTAACTTTTAACTCTTAACTCTTAATTTAAAAAATGGGTGGTTTTGCAGCATATCTGAAATCGTGGGTGACGGGAATTGTTTCTTTGCTCACCGGGTTAAAAGTATCCATTGTGAATTTTTTCCGTCCGAAAGTTACCGAAAGTTATCCCGAAAACCGGAAAACATTGGTCATGCCGGAACATTTTAAGGGGGTTTTGACAATGCCTCATAACGAAAATAATGAGCACAAATGCACAGCTTGCGGTATTTGCCAGATGAATTGCCCGAACGGAACGATTAAAATAACGTCTCAAACCATTGAGACGGAAGACGGAAAAAAGAAAAAAATATTGGATACCTATTTGTATAATCTGGGACAATGTACCTTTTGTAATTTATGCGTTTTGACATGTCCTTCAAATGCAATTGTATTTTCCAAAGACTATGAGACTGCGATTTTCACTCGTTCCAAGTTGATCATGAAATTAAACAACGAAGGATCCCGTTTGGAAGAAAAGAAAAAATCGGCGTCCGGCGAAGCATAAACAAATGAACAATATCAATTAAAATGGATATATCTGTTTCACAAATTATTTTCGGAATTTTGGCGGTGATGATTGTGGCTTTTTCCGTCATGACGGTAACAACAAGGCGGGTGTTGCGGTCGGCCACCTATTTGCTGTTTGTTTTGTTGGCTACGGCAGGAATTTATCTCATGTTGGATTATCATTTTCTGGCTGCCGTACAAGTTACGGTTTATGCCGGAGGAATATTGGTCTTGTTTATATTTTCCATTTTCCTGACCAGCCATGCCGGTGATAAATTGGAAAAAATACCGGTGAAAAAGACGTTGGCCGGAATAACGGCTGCCGTGCTCGGAATCGGAGTCTGTTTGTACGTGGTTTTGAAAAACGGAATTAAAATAACGGAAGCGGTTTCCGGAGGAGAAATCGATATGAAACATATCGGAATAACATTGATGGGGACGGAGAAATACCAATATTTATTGCCCTTCGAAGCAATCAGTATATTACTGTTGGCTTGTATCATCGGCGGAATCATGATTGCGAGAAAACGATGATTTTACCGGTATTGCCGTTAAACCGCATACAAATAAAAAAACTAAATATATGCCGGAATTTAATTTATATTATTTCAACCGCAAAGATGCAAAGACACAAATTCGCAAAGAAAATTTAAATTTCGCGTCTTTCCGGCTTTGCGACTCGGCGTTTAAAATATATACTGTTTTTTACCACATGCTTAACAATCAATAATCAAAAATATGGACATTCCGATGGAATTATATCTGGTGGTGAGTACCATCATGTTTTTTGCGGGAGTGTATGGGTTTATCTCCCGTCGAAACACACTTACTATCCTGATTTCTTTAGAATTGATTTTGAATGCGGTTGATATAAACTTTGTCGTTTTCAATCGTTTTTTATATCCGGAACAAATGGAGGGATTTTTCTTTACCCTTTTTGCCATTGCGGTATCCGCTGCGGAAACGGCTGTTGCCATTGCCATCATTATCAACATTTACCGCAATATTCAAAACATCGATATTAAGAATCTCAATAAAATGAAAAACTAATATAATAAAGTTAAGAGTTAAGAATTAAGAGTTAAAAGTTTAAAATTACTTCAACTCTTAACTCTTAACTCTTAACTCTTAACTGAAAAAGATATGGATTGTAGTATTTTTATCATCGCGATACCTTTTTTTATGTTCTTGCTGTTGGGATTGGCGGGACATAAAATGTCTGTTAAAGTTGCGGGGCTGCTCGGGACATTAGGGTTGGTTGTCATTACCTGTTTGTCCTATTTTATTGCTTACCGGTATTTTTTTGTGGAGGGAAAAGTCGACGACGTATTCCGGCAAATACAACCTTATGACGTGCTTTGGCTCAAGTTTACCGAAACATTGAGGGTGCATTTGGGAATCCTTTTGGATCCGATTTCGGTAATGATGCTGGTGGTGATCACCACTGTATCGCTGATGGTGCATATTTACAGTATAGGGTACATGAAGGGTGAATCCGGATTTCAGCGTTATTATGCTCTGTTATCTTTGTTTACCTTCTCGATGTTGGGATTGGTGGTTGCCGGCAATATCTTTCAGATGTATATTTTCTGGGAACTGGTGGGAGTTTCGTCCTACTCGCTCATCGGATTTTACTATACCAAACCTTCGGCGGTGGCTGCCGCAAAAAAAGCGTTTATTGTGACCCGCTTTGCCGATTTGGGCTTTTTGATCGGAATTTTATTCCTGTCGTATTATACCAACACGTTTGATTTTACCGCATTGACCGATAATCATGCCGCGTTGGTCGCAAGTTCGGTCGGCCCTTCTTTTATGGGATTATCGGTATTTACCTGGGCCATGGCATTGATTTTTATCGGAGGCGCCGGAAAATCGGCCATGCTTCCGCTGCACATTTGGTTACCCGATGCCATGGAAGGCCCCACGCCTGTTTCGGCGCTTATTCACGCCGCAACGATGGTGGTGGCCGGAGTATATTTGGTGGCACGATTTTTTCCGGTTTATTACTTTATCACTCCGGGAGTGCTTCACGGGATTGCCTATGTGGGTGCGGCGACCTCCTTGTTTGCGGCTGTTGTGGCTTGTACGCAGACAGACATCAAGCGGGTGCTGGCCTTTTCAACCATTTCTCAAATTGCGTACATGCTTGTTGCTTTGGGTGTTTCGGGTTATGGCGGACATAACGGATTGGGATACATGGCATCCATGTTCCATTTATTTACACACGCATTCTTCAAAGCCTTGTTGTTCCTGTGTGCGGGAGCCGTCATCCATGCTGTTCACAGCAATGAGATGAAGGATATGGGCGGATTACGGAAGTTTATGCCGGTTACGCACATTACGTTTTTGATCGCTTGTCTGTCGATCGCCGGAATCCCTCCGTTCTCGGGATTTTTCAGTAAAGACGAAATCATGGTGGCCGCTTTACATGCCGATAAAATAGTTTTTGCCTGTCAATTTTTGGTTGCAGGCCTGACGGCATTCTATATGTTCCGATTATATTACAACATATTTTGGGGTAAAACCGGTCATTATCATCATCAGCCGCACGAAGTAGGAGCGGTGATGACTGGTCCGCTTGTGTTCTTGGCGGTATTGACGATTGTAGCCGGATTAGTGCCGTTTTCCGAATTAGTTACAAGTGACGGAATCGGATTCGGACATCATATCGATTGGACGGTGGCCGTTCCTTCCATTTGCATCGCATTGGCAGGGATAGGTATAGCGACATGGATTTATAAAAGCGGGAGTAATCTTTCGGATAAAGTTGCATCCGGATTCGGCATCGTTTACCGATGGGCGTATCATAAATTCTATTTCGACGAATTATATCTGTTCATTACCAAAAGTATCATTTTTAAACGTATTTGTGAACCGGTTGCATGGTTCGATCGTCATGTCGTGGACGGATTTATGAATTTTCAGGCGTTTTGGGTATACAAAACTTCGGGAGCCATCAAAGAATTTCAATCCGGGAATGTCCAACAATACGTTTGGGTATTTATCATGGGTGCGGTTATCATTGCAAGTCTGGCAATTTTCTTATAATCAAGCCGAAACATAACACAAAACAGGATGAATCTTTTCATGGATTCATCCTGTTTTGTGTTATGTTTGTATTCGATGATTAGTGTCAATAATAACATTGTTCCGTCAGGAACAAAATATTGGTAGAATGATGCATACCCCCCATAACCACACAACGTGCCGCAGGTACGTAATATAACTCTCGGCACCAACCCGTTTATCAGGGGGCGTATATTATTCCGGTTATTTTAATTAATAAAATTAAATGATTATCGGATGTTGCACCTATCTACCCCCAAGTAGGATGTAAAAATGTAATATTCGTTTTTTTGAAAAATCCGTTCTAAAAAATGTTGTTTTCCGTCCCGTTAGGGAAAACATTTTGTCCCCGGCGGGACAAGGGGTGAAGGGGTGTGGTGTTTTTCTACCGATATAATGTCCCCGGCGGGACAAAAAAAGACGAATATTTTGAAACATTGACACATTTTTTGCCTCTCCCTGCAGGGAGAACCGGGCATAACATCCGATAATCATTTAAAATTATTAAACATAAATTCAATATTTCCGTATGCGTGATAGATTATAATTATCGCGGCAAAAATAATACCGATAATTTTCAATGATTTGTTTTTTATTGCTAATGCAGGTAGAATTAAACTGATATTGGATATAATCCAAATTAACCCCATAACATATATCCAAGGTGATTTCCCAAAATAAGATATTGAAAAAACTCTTTGAATTACGAATTGAACAACAGCGGCAAAAAATGCTATGAGAATATAGACCAACAGCAATACATCGTTATCTTGTTTCAAATCTGGCGTATACCACAAATTCGAGCCGCAGTTTCTGCAGAATTGTGCGTTTTCTTCATTTTGACTTTGACAATTTGGACAATACATGATTTTTAAATTTATTGATTAAACATATTTTTGTCTAAGTACCCGGCAGAATTTAATATCTACTATTTTAAACGCAAAGAAGCAAACACACAAAACTACAAAGAATTTAAACTTCGCGTCTTTCCTCCTTTGCGACTTCGCGTTTAAAATATAAACCGGTTTTTACGACATACTTATTACTTGAGTATTTGCCGTTTTATCGACTGATCTTCTACCATCTTCGGTTACCAAAACCATCAGAATTTTGCACCCGACAAAAATTCTCTGCCACATTCAGAACATTGATATACACCCACATTTATCAACTCTTAACTCTTAACTCTTAACTCTTAACTCTTAATTCTTAACTTTCCTCATATTTTCCTCGGCACCAACGCTTTCAGCCCACCTCTGATATTATTGATTTCTATTTTCTTTCCCATAAAGATCGGTTCTCCGTCTACATGAGCCACCCCTTCCTTTTCCCGTTCGATCGTCACATGACGGGTTTTGATAACTTTTACATAATTACTTTTATCCAGATTTTTGGTCAGCAACTGAACCCCTAAAGGCGCCGCGTCGTATATCGGGAAAGGCAGAAGAATAACCATGTCCAACAATCCGTCCTGAACACTTGCAGTAGGTGCCACATACACATTGTATCCCCATTGGGATGCATTGGCGCAAGTAATGAACAACGCCTTTTGCAGGAACATTTTTTCATTTTCGGGAGTGATCTTGTATGATTCAGGTTTCAGTTTGGCAAATTCGGTGATGGCTCCGGTCAGATAAGAATGCAATCCGCGGGTTTTCCTTTGAGAAAAAGCCTGACTCACTTTAGCGTCCAAGCCGACCCCGAAAGTACAAAAAAAGAACGTGTCGTTCGCTTTGCAATAATCGACCGGAGTCACATTTTCGGCAAGAAAAACATCAACGGCCTTTGATATTTGCAGAGAAATACCCAAATGCCGGGCCAAGCCGTTACCCGAACCGGACGGAATAATAGCCAGTGCCGTATCGGTATGAACTAAATTTCGCGCAATCTCGTTAACCGTTCCGTCTCCTCCTACCGCCAATACATAATGGTATCGATTGTCGACGGCCTGTTTGGCCAAAACACCTGCATGTCCCTTATATTCAGAGAATTGTATATCGACGGTATATTGAGCCGGATTCAATCGTTTAGCCAATACAGAAGGAATTTGATTTTTCGGAGAAGTTCCCGCTATCGGATTAATGATGACAAGTACGCTCTTTTTTTCGTTCATAAAATGATTAACATTGTACTATTGAAATAAGTACATAATTTTCTACAAAGTTAAAAGACTTATTGATACCGATAATTTTTACCGGAATATTTTTTTTAAAATGGAAGGATCCAATTCATATTGAACATATTTTATTGAAAATTAAGAGAAAGAATTAAAATCCGGAAATCTTTTGGCGGATTTTGTTTTTTTACTACCTTTGCCAGCCTGTTTTTGCGGGTGTTTTTTTTACTCCATGCATATAGTTGATACCTAATTATTTATCGATTCGTATGAATTTATTACAACAAAAACTTGCTAAATACGATGAGTCTCAAATAGTAAAAGCAAAAGGCATTTATCCGTATTTTCGAAAAATTGAGAGTGAACAAGGCACGGAAGTGATTATCGGAGGTAAAAAAGTATTGATGTTCGGTTCCAACAGTTATTTGGGATTGACAAACCACCCGAAAGTAAAAGAGGCGGCTATTCATGCGATTGAAAAATACGGGACAGGATGTGCCGGTTCCCGTTTTTTAAACGGTACTTTGGATATTCATATTGAATTGGAAAGAAGGCTCGCCGAATTTGTCGGGAAGGAAGATGCCATTATATATTCCACCGGTTTTCAGGTGAATTTGGGGGTTGTTTCTTGTTTGACCGGAAGGGGAGATTATCTTATTCTTGATGAATTGGACCACGCATCAATTATTGAGGGACGGAGACTTTCGTTTTCCAATGCATTGAAATATAAGCACAATGACATGGATTCATTAGAAAAATGTTTGATGTCTTGTGATTCCGATAAAGTAAAACTGATCGTTACAGACGGGGTTTTCAGCATGGAAGGCGATATCGCGAATTTGCCCGGCATCGTGGAACTTGCAAAGAAATATAATGCTTCCGTCATGGTGGACGAAGCTCACGGAATCGGCGTGTTGGGCGACCATGGACGTGGATCGTGCAATCATTTTGACGTAGTCGATGGTGTGGATCTGATCATGGGAACGTTCAGCAAATCGTTTGCTTCCTTGGGCGGATTTATTGCCACGGATAAAATCATCACCGAATATTTGCGCCATCATTCCCGGTCGTATATTTTCAGCGCAAGTTGTACTCCCGCCTCCGTTGCCGCGGCTTCCGCCGCATTGGATATTATGTTGTCGGAACCCGAACGAATGGAGCGTTTGTGGGATTTGACTCATTATGCATTGGACGGATTCCGGGCCATCGGTTGTGAAATCGGCCACACGAAAACTCCCATCATTCCGCTGTATATCCGCGACAATGAAAAAACGTTCCGCATTACGTGCGAATTGCTGGATGAGGGCGTGTTTGTCAATCCGGTTGTTTCTCCGGCGGTATCGCCCGGTGATACCTTGATCCGGTTCTCGTTAATGGCCACGCACACCAAAGAACAGTTGAACTTTGCCATCGGGAAAGTTCAAAAATGTTTTCTCAAACATGGTCTGATCAAACAACAATCCGTTACGGTATGATAATAAAAAGATAAAAAAGATAAGGTTGCATGAATGAAGGATGCAACCTTTTTTATTGTTGTATTTTTCCGTACCTTTGCACCCCCAATTTTATGATGTATGATATGCAAAAAATAAGAAACATCGCGATCATAGCGCATGTTGACCATGGTAAAACGACATTAGTCGATAAGATGCTTTTGGCCGGACATTTATTCCGGGAAAATCAACAAACCGGCGAATTAATCCTCGATAGCAACGATTTGGAACGGGAACGGGGAATCACCATTCTTTCCAAAAATGTTTCCATCACCTATAAAGATTATAAAATCAATATTATAGATACTCCCGGACATGCCGATTTCGGCGGAGAAGTGGAACGGGTATTGAATATGGCTGACGGTTGCCTGTTATTGGTGGATGCTTTTGAAGGGCCGATGCCCCAAACCCGTTTTGTATTGCAAAAAGCGTTGAACCTGGGATTAAAACCGATCGTAGTCATCAATAAAGTCGATAAACCCAATTGTCGTCCTGACGAAGTGCACGAGATGGTGTTTGATTTGATGTTTAATTTGGATGCAACCGAAGAGCAATTGGATTTTCCGACCATTTACGGTTCTGCCAAGCAGGGATGGATGTCAAACGACCGGAAAGAGCCGAAAGAAGATATTTTTGCGTTGTTGGATACGATTATCGAATACATTCCCGCACCGAAAAAACTCGAAGGAATTCCTCAAATGTTGATTACTTCGCTCGATTATTCATCATATGTGGGACGTATCGCCGTGGGGCGCGTACACAGAGGCGAATTGCGCGAAGGCATGGATGTGGCTTTATGCAAAAGAGACGGTTCGATACTGAAATCGCACATCAAAGAGTTGCACGTGTTCGAAGGTCTCGGAAGGACAAGAATTGATAAAGTGTCTTCCGGAGATATTTGTGCATTGGTCGGAATCGAAGGTTTTGAAATCGGAGATACGATCACCGACCTTCAGAATCCGGAACCGCTTGATCCGATTGCTATTGACGAGCCGACCATGAGCATGGTGTTTACGATCAACGACAGTCCGTTTTTCGGAAAAGACGGAAAATACGTGACCTCACGGCATATTCACGATCGGTTGATGAGGGAATTGGACAAGAATCTGGCATTGAAGGTGGAAAAATCGGAAGCGGCAGATATTTGGACTGTTTACGGACGGGGAGTTTTGCACCTCTCCATACTGATCGAAACCATGCGTCGCGAAGGATATGAATTGCAAGTAGGACAGCCGCGGGTGATTGTCAAGGAGATTGCCGCGGAAAAATGCGAACCGGTGGAACAATTGACCATTAATCTTCCCGATGAATATTCCGGCAAAATCATTGATATGGTGACCCGGCGCAAAGGGGAATTATTGTCGATGGAGCGTCAGGGCGAACGGGTACATATGGAATTTACGATTCCTTCCCGCGGGATCATCGGACTGCGGAATAATGTGTTGACGGTCTCTGCGGGAGAAGCGATTATGGCGCATCGTTTTTTGGAGTATCAGCCTTGGAAGGGCGTCATCGAACGCCGCATCAACGGTTCTATCATTGCGATGGAAACGGGCACGGCCTTTGCATACGCATTAGACAAATTGCAGGATCGGGGAATTTTCTTCATTTATCCGCAGGAAGAAGTATATGCCGGACAAGTAGTCGGAGAAAACAATAAAGAAGGTGATTTGGTCGTGAATGTCACCAAATCGAAGAAACTGACGAATATGCGTGCATCCGGAGCCGACGACAAGATAAAACTTACCCCGCCCGTTGTATTCAGTCTGGAAGAAGCTTTGGAGTACATCAAAGAAGACGAATACGTAGAAGTGACGCCCCATTATATGCGTCTGAGAAAAATCGTCTTGGACGAAAATGAACGAAAACGGTTGTCGAAAAATTCATAACATGCAGGGAAACAATCAATGCGCGGCGCGATACGCAAGTAGACGAGTAAATGAAGCTTATATCGGGAGTATTTCATGCGACCGGTTGAAACAACGTTTGATAGAGTCAAATGTGTCCGCCGAAATGCTTTGAAAGAGCAAAATCACCGGCGCAGGACATCGCCCTGCGCGTAAAAATTAAGCGGATATCGGAACCCCCGAAGAAGTGTAATCATGTATTTATCAATTGATTACATCCATTCAGGGCTTTGTGCCGTGGTGGACATATTGTCCGGCTGCTTTCTAATTCAGCAGGACATGTTGTCCGATAGAAAGAAGGCGTTTCAATCAAAAATATAAATCATTCTTTGTTTGTCAGTGTTTTAAAAAAAGGTATTTTTGGAGTAGCCGGATTGCAAATCCTTTTGAATAGAATAGCAGTCGGACAACATGTCCACTGCGGCGAGAAAAGAAGACGTTTCAATCAAAATATAAATCATTTTTTGTTTATCAGTGCTTTAAAAATGGAGACTATATCTCCTAACTCTTAACTCTTCACTTTCAAGCTCCGAGGCTTCGTTTCAGTGTTTCGACCTGACTGTTCCACAGGCTGATT
Organism: Candidatus Azobacteroides sp.; assembly: GCA_009787405.1. Taxonomy (GTDB): domain Bacteria; phylum Bacteroidota; class Bacteroidia; order Bacteroidales; family WRGA01; genus WRGA01. Next base: position 7,128 of record WRGA01000123.1, on the reverse strand, counting down.
ACGTCTTCTTTTTCATCCGGTTCGGAAAAATCGATGATTTCGAGAATCGTATCTTGGGTAAGTTCATCTGAATGAATCCTGAATTCAAAATAGTATTTGGTATTTTCATCATCAAGCCAACGAAACCGGATGAAACTGTTGATTCTTATGGCAATCTGCTCGGCTTCCTGTTCATATTTCTTCCATTTGAAAATGTAGCGTTTCCCCTTAATGCTGACGTCATCCGAAAACCATTCCGAAAGTCCGCTCGGAGTACTTAAATGAGTCCACAATACGGTTAGTGACACTGTATTAAGGATATATTCAATATGTATTTTTTCCTTACTCATTTTGCTCTTTTTCATTTTGAGCGCAATATATAAATTTTATCGTATATTGAACTGATTTAACACATTTTTTAACAAAGAGTTACATATTAGTAAAATTATGTTATTTTTAGTTAAATGAAACAGTTAATTGATATTCAACACAACTGCCAATTTTTTACGTCGAATCGATCCGTATGCATCCCGATATTCAACATAAATAATATACATCCCGGATTTGTCAATCATCGACAGATCACTTCTGATATTCCATTCGAAACGGCCCGATGTTCCCAACAAAACATTATTCGCCAATCGTTTAATCAATTTGCCGTTTACATCGTAAATAAAAATATCCGCCGGTTGTCCGCCTTTTTTAAAACGATAATTCATAACCAAATCACCATTTGACACCACGTCACTATCGAGCCAAATATCATCCCGGTTATTTTCCGGATCAGCTTGTGAGTTTTTACACCCCGGCGTTCCATATCCGGCATCAAAAGAAGCGGTTTGCCAATTTTCTGGATTTTGAGTATCCGCATCCGGATCAATCCGTTCCAAAGAAATTCCCTTTTTGTTGAATATCATTTCTTGGTGCATTTTTTCGGAATAACAAAATTCATCAATGATTTCATTTTCCCGGTTTATCAATACCAAATCAGCGCCGGCATTATTTAAAGCGGGTAAAGCAACATTTTCGTATAAAGCGGCATCACAACAATTCAATCCGGCGCAAAGTTTTTCTTTGTCTTTGGTGAGAACAATGAACTGACGGGGATAAAGTGCTTTCGGAAATATAGACAGATTGCATTTTCCCGTTAATGAACCGTCCTGTTTCCGCAATGCAAAGGTCAACCGGGACAAATTTATTTTTTTATCCGAACGATTGTAAAATTCGACATATTCGCATGTTTTGTCATCGGCGTTGAACAATACTTCATTAATGATCACCTCCTTAGACGAAGGCATAAACAGATCGGCTGTTTCTATTTCGTCATCTTCATTCAATACGGAAATACGAATGTCATTAAAGTAAAAACTTTTATTCCGGGTGGCCGTATACACACAAAGTAATCCGAAATATTTAACATGAATCTCATTGTAATCAATAACTTGTCCTTCATCAAAGAAACTTTGTTCGGTATTTAACCGGGAGGATAAAGTCCATTCTCCTGCGGAAGAACATTCGACTTTTATTTCCACATCCACCTGCGACAAATCGATTCGTTTGCTTTTTCCCGTGATGATTTTTACAGCGCCGGTTCCTTTTCTCCGATACAGAGAAATATTATCGTCCGTATATCCGATTCTGACAAAATAGGCATTTGCCCCGGCCGTCAAATCCCCGGTATCGGAACATAAATATACATCTGCGTAATTGCCCGACGAAGGATTGAATAACAATCTGATCCGAAATGACCAGACCGTGTTTAATAATCTGCCGCTTTGCATCGTCAAAAACGATTTTCCGGCACCGGAGGCAAATAACCGGATCTGTCCGGTATTCAAATCAATGTCGAAATCATTCCGATTTCCTTCCCAATCAAATTCATCCATATTTTGGGAATAACATCCTGTCGATGTTAAAAATCCCATGATAAACCATACAATTTTTTTCATGATCAATTTTATGTATTTCAAAAAGTTGTAAATTTGCGGTCAATTTTAAATTCGGTCAAGTACCATTAAACCGGAAGTTAAAATTTTACTGATTCTTATTCAAATTTTAAACTGCAATTTGTAAAAATGAAAGTAGCAATTGTTGGAACAAGCGGTGCCGTCGGGCAAGAATTTTTGCGCGTACTTGAAGAACGTCATTTTCCCATGGAGGAATTGTTTTTATTCGGTTCTTCTCGCAGTGCAGGTAGGAAATACTCTTTTCGCGGAAAAGAAATTACGGTGAAAGAACTTAAACATAACGATGATTTCAAGGGCATCGACATTGTTTTTGCTTCGGCCGGAGCCGGAACCTCGAAAGAGTTTGCGTCTGCCATCACCAAGCACGGAGCCGTAATGATCGACAATTCCAGTGCTTTCAGGATGGACGACGATGTTCCGCTGGTGGTTCCCGAAGTGAATGCCGCCGATGCCAAAAATCGTCCGAGAAACATTATTGCCAATCCGAATTGTACCACCATTCAAATGGTGGTCGCCTTAAAACCGATTGAAGATCTGAGCCACATCAAACGCATTCATGTATCGACCTATCAGGCGGCAAGCGGTGCGGGAGCGTCTGCCATGGCCGAACTTGAAAAACAATTCGAAGAATTGTTGAAAAAGGGAAATCCGACGGTCGAAAAATTCGCTTATCAGCTGGCATTCAACCTGATCCCTCAAGTGGATGTATTTACGGAAAACGGATATACCAAAGAAGAAATGAAAATGTATAACGAAACCCGTAAAATCATGCATTCGAATGTGGAAGTAAGTGCAACCTGCGTTCGCGTACCGGTTATGCGTGCCCATTCCGAAAATATCTGGACGGAAACAGAACGTCCGATATCGGTGGAAGAAGCTAAATCGGCGTTTGCCGAAGCAGACGGGATTATTTTGCAAGACAATCCTTCGGAAAAAGATTATCCGATGCCGTTGTTCGTTGCCGGAACAGATCCCGTTTATGTGGGACGTATTCGTAAGGATTTATCTCATCCGAACGGACTCACATTTTGGTGTGTCAGCGATCAGATCAAAAAAGGCGCTGCTTTAAATGCCGTTCAGATTGCCGAATATTTGATTAAAGAGGGAGATTTCAAATAACGATCTTTCGTTATCGCTGCATAAAATCCGACAATAATGGAGAATAAGACCCATCGATCACGGATCATTTATCTTATTTTTGTCTTGATCACCATTATTGTCGGATTAAGTTCAAGAATGTATCCGGAGTTCTTTCCTGCAAAAATTTTACAAGAGTATTCGGGAGATATTCTTTGGAGTGCGATGGTATACTTCGGTTTATGTGTCATCTTTCCGTTTATGAAAATCAAAAATCTGATTTTCATATCATCGGCATTCTCTTATTTTATTGAAATCACTCAATTATATCACGCCCCTTGGATCGATTCGATCAGGGCAACCCGCATCGGAGGATTGATTTTGGGGTTCGGCTTCTTGTGGAGTGATCTTATCTGTTATACAATCGGTGTCCTTTTCGCCTCGCTGGTTGATTTTATTCAGTTAAAAATTATTTCAAAACAATATTATTTTCGGCGCATTTTTTAATCATATCTTCGGGCCAGATGCTTGCATGCACTTCCCCGATATGCGCATTGCGCAAGAAAAACATACACAAACGGGATTGGCCGATACCGCCTCCGATCGAAAGCGGAAGCCTGCCTTCATATACTTTTTTGTGAAAATCGTATTTCATCTTATTCTGTTGTCCCGTTATTTCCAATTGTTTTTTAAGAGAAGCCCCGTCGACCCGGATTCCCATCGACGAAACCTCAAAAGCCGATTGTAATGTCGGATTCCACAAAAGAATATCGCCGTTCAATCCGAAATAACCGTCTTCGTTCGGAGTGATCCAATCGTCATAGTCGGGCGCCCGTCCGTCGTGCTGTTCTCCGTTTGACAACTTTTTTCCGATTCCGATGATAAAGACGGCTTTATATTTTTCCGTGATTTTATTTTCTCGTTCTTTAGGCGATAAATCCGGATACATCGCCAATAATTCCTCGCTGTGAATATACGTGATTTTATCCGGCAAAACAGGCGCTATATGATGATATGTTTTATAAATCAGCCATTCCGTTTCTTTCAACACCAAGAAAATATCATCCACTATTTTCTTTAAGAAACGGATATTCCGATCTTCCCGATCGATCGTCCGTTCCCAGTCCCACTGATCGACATATAATGAATGGATATTATCCAAATCCTCACCGGTTCTGATCGCATTCATATCCGTATACAACCCCCAACCGGCATGAATGCCGTATTCGCCTAATTTTATCCTTTTCCATTTGGCCAGCGAATGAACGATTTCGGCTTTTCGTCCGTTCATTGCAGGAATGGAAAAAGAAACCGGTTCCTCAACCCCGCTCAAATCATCATTCACTCCGGTATCCGACAGCACAAACAGAGGAGCAGTTACCCGTCTCAAATTCAATGCTTGAGAAAAACGTTGCTGAAAAGAATCCTTCAATAGTTTTATGGCCTGTTCGGTCATTTCCGGAACAAGAGTCGGTCTATAATTTTGAGGGATATATAAAGGCATGAGGATATGAAATTATGGGATAAATTCGACAAATTGATTATTTATTCTGTAAATAGCGGGCAAAAGTATCAAAATGTCGGTAAAATACCATATTTTTTCTGCAAAAAAAGAGATATTCATTGATATTTGTACTTTTTTGATGCTTTATTATGGATTTGCTGTCTTTTATGTTATCCGGTTCGAAAAATCACCTTATCTTTAACCTTCATTTTAAGCACAAAAACAGCTTAAAAATTTTTTTAATCGACGGAAAATAACCGTCACAAATAAACAACCATACCGATGATGTTGCACCAAGATACCATTTGCGCCGTTTCCACTCCTCCGGGACAAGGGGGAATAGCCGTTATCCGAATATCGGGGAAAGATGCCGTAAATTATTGCGGAAAAATATTTTATCCCGCCGATCCGAAAAAATCCCTTGCCACGCAAAAGGCTTATACCATGAGCTTCGGACGAATCAAGGAGAATGACGAAATCGTCGATGAAGTTATGGTCGGTCTTTTCCGTGCGCCTTATTCGTTTACCGGGGAAGATACGGTTGAAATAACGTGTCACGGATCGATTTACATTCAGCAGACGATTGTAAGGCTTTTGCTGGCCGAAGGGTGCCGGTTGGCGGCTCCGGGCGAGTTTACGCAACGGGCATTCTTAAACGGCAAAATGGATTTGTCGCAAGCCGAAGCTGTTGCCGACGTAATTGCTTCTTCGGCGGCGGCGGCACACCGGCTGGCCATGAATCAGATGCGCGGCGGATTCAGCAACGAATTGGCCAAGCTGCGGGCACAATTACTGGATTTTGTGTCCTTGATTGAACTTGAATTAGATTTCAGCGAAGAAGAGGTGGAGTTTGCCGATCGTTCGAAATTAATCGGGTTGGTAAAAAATATTCAATCGATTATCGGTAAACTGGCCGATTCTTTCAGTACGGGAAATGCCGTTAAATCGGGCATTCCGGTTGTGATTGTCGGCGAAACGAATGCGGGAAAATCCACACTGCTGAATCTTTTGTTGAATGAGGAAAAAGCGATTGTTTCCGACATTCACGGTACGACCCGCGATGCGATTGAAGATACCGTTGCCATTAACGGAGTTATGTTCCGCTTTATCGATACCGCCGGAATCCGAAATTCCAAAGACGAAATCGAAATGCTGGGTATCGAACGGACATTCAAAAAAATCAGTCAGGCAAGCATCGTCGTCTGGATGATCGATGCCACGCAATTCAGTGAAAAAATCGATGAAATAGCCGAAAAAATCATTCCCGGAACCAAAAACAAAAAGTTAATCATTATTTTCAACAAAATCGACAGAATCAGCCGGGAAGAATTAAGACTGCTGGAAAAAGAGTTTTTGACGACCGTAGATGCAACCCGCCTTTATTTATCGGCAAAGTACAATAAAAATACGGAAAAATTGGAACAGGCATTGCTCGAAGCCGCCGATATTCCCCGATTCAGCGAAAACGACGTAATCGTCACCAACATGCGGCATTACGAAGCGCTGACACATGCGCTCAAAGCGATTAACCGTGTTGAGGACGACTTAAACAAAAAAATTTCGGGAGATTTTGTAAGCCGGGATATACGGGAATGTATGCACTATTTAGGCGAGATTACTGGGGAGATCAGTACGGATGAGATGCTAGGAAATATTTTCGGGAAGTTTTGCATCGGGAAATAACCCACAAAACCAACAATAAATCATATAAAAATAAACAACTAAATATCAGCGAATTAAATAAATTTTGCTGATATTTTTTTATCGTTATCTATTGTTTTATATTGATATTTTGCTTATTTTTGTACCGTATTTGTACCACAATAGTAAAAGTGCAAAAAATCAAATCCAATGTTATATAGTAATTTTACAAAGATTGACAAATACAAACAAAGATTGACAAGAAATAAATACAAACGATACCAATATTAAAGTAAAAAATGGCAGAAAGAATACAATTTGAATTTGCTTGCAAAACCTGCGGAAAACTTTTTACCGCATACACAAGCACTACAAAATATTGTAGCTCGAATTGTGCAAAGCGAGGATATAAAACCGCAAAGCGAAAAGAACGCTTACACTTGGAAAGCCAAGAAATCCAAGAGCGTAACCGTCAAAACCTGCTTTTGCAAGAAAATTTATCACTCACTGACGCCGCCGCTCTGCTTGGCGTTTCACGCCCTACGCTGTACAAATTACTTGAAAATAGAAAGATAGAATTACTACGCATTAGCAAACGCACCATAAGAGTAAAAAAGTCCGATTTATTAAATTTGTACCAAAACGCACCCGAAAAACTAACCCTAATTAACACCTCCATTCCACAAATCAACAAAGCACAAGAAGAATATATCACGGTAGCCGAAGCCCTTAAACAATTCAAAATCTCAATGACTTGGTTTTACCGCAAAACCAAAGAAAAAGAAATTACCCCTATCATAATAAAAGGCACAACACACTATTCCTTAAAAACACTTCAAAAGATTTTTGCAAAAAAGCAATACGCCGATATTGCCGAATGGTACACCGTTTCCGAAATAGTCGAAAAATTTGGAGTTTCAAGGCAATATGTTTACGAATACACAAGCGACCACAAAATGC